>CAZALG010000101.1:0-7371 GCA_964485935.1 uncultured bacterium
GGCTACGCGCTATATCGGTGTGATCAGCATGTTCCCCTAAACGCTCTCATTATTTCTTCTGGAGAATAAGATTCAATTTTTGTTTTGTTGAAATGAAAAATTATTATAACGGTTTTTCCAGCATCTCTTAAAGGTTTAATAAACTCAGGAAATTCTTTAATTTTAAAATATAATACCATTAATAGATCATCGGCTTTTACCTTGTTTGTTGGATCTATATTTGTTGAATTATTAATATCGTAATGCATTTTGTAAGAGGGAGGTATAAATGATAGGTAATTTAACGGATGACGTGTTGCAGGCTTTTTTGGAGGCAGTGCCGTTCGAATTCTCGGTGTTAGATAAAAACGATAAAGTTCTTGCCTGGAATAAACATAAAACGAGGATATTTAAAAGACCCGTTGGCGTAGTTGGTAGAGATGTTCGAGATTGTCATCCCAAGAAGAGCCTCGATAAAGTGGAAAAGCTTCTCGATGAGATGAAGAAGGGAGAGAGAGAAAAAGCAAGATTCTGGATAGACCTTCCTTTGGGAGGAAACAAACAGAAAATTCTTATCGAGTATTATGCTCTTCGAGGCAAATCGGACAAATATATAGGGTGCCTTGAGGTTACTCAAAACATAACTGATATACAGGCGACAAAAGGAGAAAAACGACTGCTCGATTGATTTTGAAAAAAATACGCGTTATTTATGTAGTTTCTTTTTTAAGTATAACTTTTCGCTTTTTGTCCTTAGCTGTTAGCTAAAAAATAAATAAAAAAATTTTTTCTCTTTGCATACGTTTGGTTCAAATATTTTTTTTGGTGTAGAGAGTTGTGTTTTTTTGAATCAAGACTCATGACTGGTGACTCATTACTATTTTATTTGGTGATGTGACGGGAGAATGGAAGATCAAATAAAATATACCCCTTGACAAAAATGAGAATAGGGATATATTATTAATAGTTCTACTAATTCAATAGAACTGATAGAATGAAAATTTAAAATTGGGGGTTAAAATGGCTGAAATAAAAGTTGATTGCATAAACGAGACGTGTCCTGTT
This sequence comes from uncultured bacterium, assembly GCA_964485935.1. Classification (GTDB taxonomy): domain Bacteria; phylum Hydrothermota; class UBA3072; order UBA3072; family UBA3072; genus JAFGHJ01. The sequence goes on from CAZALG010000101.1 coordinate 1,045, forward strand.
CCTTTAGTGGAAACAAGAAAAGCTTTGCGTAAAGCTTTTAAGGGTGATATTGTTGAAGTTACGGGAACTCATCAGTCTTCCAAAAAGGAGATACCTATGGCTATGAAATCTATGGGTCTGGAGCTTTTAAGTATAGAAGAAAAAAATGGTGTATGGATAATAAGGATTCGTAAGTAGGAGGTAACATGAATAAAAAGGCAACTTTAATCGTTCATAGCGGAGATTTAGATAAGGTTTATAGTGCTTTTATTATTGGTTTGGGCGCTCTTTCTATGGGTATGGATGTTTCTATGTATTTTACCTTCTGGGGGCTTGAACGTCTAAAGGAAGGAAAGTTGGATAAGGCTCCGCTTTCAAGAATGAATATGTTTGGACTCGGTAGATGGATGATAAGGCGAAAGATGAAGCAAGCGGGTGTCGCTTCTCTCGATAAAATGCTGAAGGATTTCGTTGAGCTTGGAGGAAAAATACTCGCCTGCGACATGACAATGGAGATAATGGGTGTAAATAAGGAAAATTTAAGAAACGATGTGATAAGTGATTATTGCGGTGTGGGTATTTATATAAAAGAAGCAATGGAGTCTGATGTAACTCTATTTATTTGAGGAGATGCGATATGGAAAAAGAAACAATTTATTTCGATAACGCAGCATCCAGCAGAATGGACGAGAGAGTTTTAGAGGCGATGAAGCCGTACTTTTTCGATGTTTATACTGTTGCTACTTCTGAGTTTGGGTACTCGCTCGGAATAGAGGCTAGGGAGGCGCTCGATAATGCTAGAACAAAAATTCTTTCGTCTTTGGGAAGTCCGAAAGGTAAGTTGATTTTTACTTCGGGGAGTACGGAATCTAGTAATATTGCTATAAAGGGAGTTGTTAGAAAGCTCTCAGGTAAAAAGAGAAAACATATAATTGTATCAAGGATAGAAGACTTTCCTGTTTTAAACAGCGCAAAATCCCTGGAAAGAGAAGGTTTTAAAGTCACTTATCTGGGCGTAGATAAATATGGCTTTGTGGATCCGGATGAGCTTAAAGATTCTATTAACGAAGAAACGATATTGGTTTCAGTGCAGCATGCAAATCAAGAAATAGGAACCATTCAGGATATAAAAGCTATAGCCGAGATATGTAAAAAAAATAGTGTAGTTTTTCACTCTGATGCAACTCATTCTTTCGGAAGAGTTCCTCTAGACTTACGCGAATTGGATGTCGATTTACTTACAGCCTCTGCCCATACAATTCACGGGCCAAAGGGTATCGGAGCTCTTTATGTAAAAGAAGGAGTTCCCTTGGCGAAATGGATTGACGGAGGATTTCAGGAATTTGATTTCCGCGCGGGTGTCGAGAATATTCCCGGAGCAGTTGGTTTCACGAAGACCATCGAGCTTATAACTGAGGAAGAGAATGAAAGGATTAAAGATATGCGGGATAATCTAATAGAGAAAATTCAAAGAGAAATACCCGATACGACTTTAAACGGTCATCCGAAAAAAAGAATCCCACAAAACGCTAATATAACTTTTCACTACGTTGAAGGAGAATCAATAACGCTTCATCTCGATATGAAAGGTTTTGCTGTAAGTACTGGTTCTGCGTGCTTTAGTAAATCTCTTGAGGCAAGTCACGTGATATTGGGTATTGGCGGCGACCATGAGAGAGCTCACGGGTCTGTTCGTTTTACTTTCGGAAGATTCAACAAAAAAGATGATGTGGATAAGATGGTAGAGGCTCTCGGAGAAATTGTCTTGAAATTACGTGAGATAAGTCCTCTTAAAGGAGAAAAAGCGAGGTAAAAATGAAATTTCCATACAATGAAAAAGTTCTTGAGCATTTTAGAAATCCCAGGAATGTGGGGAGTATTGAAAATTCCGATGGGAAATCTACAGAAGGCAGTCCCGCATGCGGGGATATGGTTTCCGTTTATATCAAAGTGGATAAAGGAACAAAAAAGATAGAAGATATAAAATTTGAATCGTACGGTTGTGCTTCAAATATAGCTACTGGTTCTATAATAACGGAATTGGCAAAGGGTAAAACTCTCGAAGAGGCTAAAAAAATAGACTGGAAAGAAGCTTCGGATGCGCTTGGAGGACTGCCAAAAATAAAAACTCATTGTTCCGTACTCGCTGTAGATGGCTTGCGGGCTGCGATTGCCAATTACGAGGAAAAACACGGTCTTATTAAGGAAAGAGTCCCGACAACGAAAGAAATTGTGTTGAAGAGACTAAGACACGTTATGAATCCCCTGGCGGGGCTCGACCTTGTAAGAACTAATTTAATCGATAATGTTAAAGTAGAAAATGGAACTATAGATGTGTCGGTAAGTCTTCCCGAGGACCATCAGTTTGCTACCAACATAAGGGAAGAAATATTAGAAAAACTTGAAAATCTTTGGGATGTAGATAAAGTTGTTGTTAGGTTTACCGTTTAAAGAAATAAAAAAGGAGTAAAAATGATAAAAGAAAAGAAGACAAATAAAATTAAAGAAAAAGTCGAAAAAGCTATAGAAGATATTAGACCATCATTACAGGCTGACGGAGGAGATGTCGAATTGGTTGAGGTCTCAGAAGAAGGGGTTGTTAAGGTTAGGCTAATGGGAGCTTGTTCAGGATGCATGATGTCTCAAGTAACTTTGAAATCCGGCATAGAACGTTACCTGAAACAACAGGTTCCGGAAGTTAAAGAATTGATTTCTGTTTTTTAATGTAAAGAAAGGAGAAAGTTTTGGGGTATGACTAAATGATATTTTGGTATAAGTGTTCGCAAACGTATGGAGAAAATAAATGGGGGTTTGTATAGAATGAAATTTTCAACGAAAACGAGGTATGGTATGAGAGCGATGATTGAACTTGCTCTTTGTTATAAAGATAGGCCGATTCTTTTAAAGGAGATAGCCGGACGGTTGGATGTTTCTATGAAATATCTTGACCATATTTTCTCTTCTTTGAAAGCGAGAGGCTTAATAGTTAGAGTAAAAGAGGGTTATATCCTTGGCAGAGCTCCCGAACAGATAAATTGTGGTGAGATAGTAGATGTGCTCGAGGGTTCTTTAAATCCGGTAGTTTGTATAGATTCTCCGTCGGTTTGTAAAAAGTATAGTAAATGTAAGGCAAAAAAGGTTTGGGAAAAAGTCGGCGCGGCTTTGCAAGAAACATTGCAATCCTTTACTTTGGAGGATTTGATAAACGGTAATATCTAAAAACTTTTAAAGGGGGAGAAATGGATGTGAAGCATGTAGAAGGAGAAAAAAGAGGAAAGATAATGCTTTATGCTATATCTACCTGTGTATGGTGTAAAAAGGTAAAAAAACTGTTAAATAGTCTAAATGTGGATTATTATTATGTAGATGTCGATCTTCTTGATGGAAAAAATAAGGAAAAGGCAAAAGAAGAAGTGATCAGGTGGAATTCTTTATGCTCTTTCCCGACACTTGTAATTAATGATGGGGATTGTGTGGTGGGTTATGATGAAGAAGAAATAAAAAGGAAAATTTCCAATGAATGAAAATAGAATACCAGAAGAGCAAATTGATAATCTGTATAAAAAGTTGGATAAAGAGGCAGAAGCATCAGGGTACCATCTAAACCCTGATGAGGAATTTACAAGAGATTTAGTGGAGGGTTTACTGGTAAATGAGGAGAGATACGGATATTGGGCGTGCCCGTGCCGCCTCGCGTCCGGAGAGAAAGATAAAGACCTGGATATAATATGTCCATGCGATTATAGAGATCCGGATTTAAATGATTATGATACCTGTTATTGTGGGCTATACGTATCAAAGTTTGTTGTAGATGGAGATAAAGAATTGAAAAAGATACCGGAGAGGAGGCATTCCGAGGAGGAAAGAGAAAAAATTAAGGAAGAATCTGAAAGCAAAAAAATTGAGATAACAAAATTATCGAAACCTGTATGGCGTTGTAAAGTTTGTGGTTATCTTTGCGGTAGGGATGAGCCTCCGGGAGTATGTCCTATCTGTAAGGCTAAAAAAGAACGTTTTGAAAAGTTTCTAGAATGATAAATAAGTTGAATAATAAAAGAAAGGCGACTAAGCAAATAGAATTTCTTAAAAAGGGGAAATTTAAATGAAAGTCTTAAAGGGCATAAGCGCAAACGCGGGTTTGGCTAAAGGAGTTGCTGCTGTTTATACCGAGGAAGTTGAAGAAAACATTCCCCACTATATGGTTGAAGAGGAAAAGATAGAGAAAGAAATCAATCGTTTAAAAGAAGCATATGGTAAAACAAAAGAAGCAATAGAACAAATGCTAAAGGCGTCCGAAGAAATATTCGGCAAAACCGGTCAAGAAATATTCGCAGCCCATGGGACTATTTTGGAGGATGAAGCGTTATTCGAAGAGATAGTTTCTCTTATAAAAAAGAGACTGATTAATGCCGAACACGCGGTGAATGATGTTTTCGATAGTTATCAAGAAAAATTCAAACAAAAAGACTTCCATTTTTCGGAAATGACTCATGATATCGTCGATGTTAGGAATCGTCTGCTTTCTTCCTTTAACGGTATTTCCGGTCAGTTCGAATGTCCTGAAAGTGAAAGACAACCTGTAATCGTTATTTCAAAAAGGCTCACTCCTTCTATGGTTTTGAATATCGCGGAAAGTGATGTACTTGCTTTTGTTACAGAAGAAGGAGGGCTTACGTCCCACGCGACTATTCTTGCTCAGAATTTTGGTGTCCCAATTATTTTCGGTGTCGAGGCTACGGAGAATATAGATTGCGGGGATAAAGTTATAGTCGATGCTTCGATGGGTAAAGTTTTCGTTAACCCCGATAAGAAAACAGAAAAATATTACGATAAAAAGATAGAAGAAGCGGAAAAGCGAAAGCAGTTCTGTGTTGTTAAAGAGGAGGAGCCTGCTCAAACTAAAAAGGGAGCGCGGCTTATATTAAAAGCCAATATAAGTTTGCAGGCGGAGATAAAATTGCTCGATGGTATGAGTTATGATGGGGTAGGTCTTCTCCGCTCGGAATTTCTTTTCGCGAACCGTAATAAAGGACCTTCCGAAGAAGAATGGTTTAAGGTTTATAAAAGTATTGCTGAGGCTGCAAAAGATAAGAGTGTCGATATAAGGTTTCTGGATATTAGCGGAGATAAGATGCCCTTGTATTTACAGCTGCCTTCCGGAGAAAACAATGATCTCGGAATACGCGGTGCACGGGCTATAGATATTTTCTATGATATGTATTTAAACCAGACTAAAGCAATGCTTAGAGCATCAGCTTACGGGAATGTAAGGTTGTTATATCCGATGGTATCTGATATCTCGGATATCGAGTCTTTTCGAGAAGTTGTTAAGGAAGCGAAATCTATTTTGGATAATGAAGGAGAAAAATACAAAAAGGATATAAAAGAAGGAATAATGATAGAGACGCCGGCTGCGGCAGTTATGGCGGGAACACTTTTAAAACACGTGGACTTTGCCAATATCGGTTCGAATGACCTTTTGGAATATACGCTTGCCGTTTCCAGGAACAGCCAGATAATAGAAAAAAGATATCACATTCTTCATCCTTCGCTGATTCGGCTTATGGAAATCGTTGTCGAGGAAACCCGGAAACTTAAAAAAGAAGTTTGTTTATGCGGTGAGATTGCAAGCTTCGAAGAATTTTATCCTCTGTTTTTGAGTCTCGGAATGAACAGTTTTAGTGTGGAGGCATCTAAGCTCAGCGATATCAAATGTAATTTGTTGCACCTTGAGAAACCCGATAAATCATATCTCGATAAATTCTATAAGAATCTTAAAAAAAATGACATTGAAAAATTTTTTAAGAGATAAAATTTTTAAATGCTTAAGGGTAAAGAATCGGATATTAAAATTGACTTGAGGAGGTAGAATGAAAGATGTTTCGATTGTTTTGTGTGGGGAGGCTGGTCAGGGTATTCAAACTGTAGAAAAAATACTCGCCTCTATTCTTAAATCGTCCGGTTATTATATATTTTCAACCAAGGAGTTTATGTCCAGAATAAGAGGTGGAAGTAACTCTACCGAAATTAGAGTATCCGATAAACCTGTTAATTCTTTTGTCGAAAAAATTGATATTTTAATTCCGCTAGATTCGAAGGCGGTCGATCATGTGAAATGGAGAATCAGCAAAAATACAGTGATACTCGGAAAAAAAGAATTTATAGAGGGTAAATCGGAAAAAACATTCGAAGTTCCTTTTACTGAGTTAGCAAAAGAATCAGGCAATAAGCTATACGCTAATACTGTTACGGTTGGACATCTTTCCGGTATGCTCGGAGTCGATTTTTCTATCACGAAAGATTTTATAAAGGATTTCTTTAAAAAGAAATATAAAGAAATTGTTGAGG
>CAZALG010000102.1:0-7350 GCA_964485935.1 uncultured bacterium
CCAATTCTATATTCCTGTAATGTTTATCATAAAAGGGCCATTTTGAGCTGATAATAGTACCGGTTGTATAAGGGAGTATCTCATAAATTTCTTCAGTTATATGAGGAATAAAAGGATGCATAAGCTTAAGATATCGCTCGAAGGCCCATAGGGCAACCGAAACCGCGTTTCTTCTCTTATTTTTGTCTCCTGAGTATATACGGATCTTTATCATCTCCAGATACCAATCACAAAATTCATCCCAGAAATGCGAAGAAAGTGATCTGCTTGCTTCACTTATTCTAAAAGAATCAACCTGTTCCTCAATATTCTTTACCAGGCCCATGACCCTCGATATAATCCATTCATCCATTTTAGTAAGGCGTATACCCTCAATGCTTCCTTCATCATTATCTTTACAATTCATCATCAAAAACCGGGTCACATTCCATATTTTATTTAGAAAATTTCTTCCCTGCTCAATACTATCTTCGTTGTATATTACATCCTTACCCTCAGGAGTAATCCGTAGGATTCCTATCCGAATAGCATCTGCTCCATAATTGGCAATTAAATCGAGCGGGTCGGGAGAATTACCTAAAGATTTAGAAAAAGCTCTGCGTTTAGAGTCACGAATCATACCGGTAAAATATACCTTGGAGAAAGGAACTTCACCCATAAACTCAAGAGAAGACATAATCATCCTCGCAACCCATAAAAATATTATATCCCAGGCTGTAACAAGGGTAGTAGAAGGGAAGAAAACATCTAGTTCGTCTGTTTTATCAGGCCAACCGAAAGGAGCAAAAGGCCATAACCAGGAAGAAAACCATGTATCAAGAACATCTTCTTCCTGATATATATCCCTGCTTCCACATTTTGAACATTCTAAAGGAGCTTCACGACTTACAATAACCTCCTGGCAGTTTTCGCAATAATAAACTGGCATCCGGTGACCCCACCACAACTGTCTTGAAATTACCCAGGGACGAATATTGTCAAGCCAGTGATTGTAGACTTTTTCCCATCTGGGAAGATAAAACTTAACCTCACCTTTCTTGGCAGCTTTCTTTGCCTTTTCCGCCATTTCGTCCATTCTAACGAACCACTGTTTCGATATGTAAGGTTCGAGCACCGTATCGCAACGTACACAATGTCCCACCGAATGTAAATGATCTTCAATTTTTCTCAAAAGCCCCTTGCTTTTAAGGTCCTCTATCACTTTTTCCCGAGCCTCATAGCGCTCCATACCTTTGTAACTGCCACCATTATCATTGATATTAGCTTTATTATCGAAAATATTTATTAACGGAAGATCATGTCTTCTACCTATCTCGAAATCTTCAGGATCATGGGCCGGGGTTATTTTAACCACTCCCGTACCAAACTCCTTTTCAACTTTATCGTCTGAAATTACAGGGATTTCTCTATCCATCAAAGGGAGAACGACTTTTTTCCCAATAAAATCTTTGTACCTTTTATCATCAGGATGGACGGCTACAGCCGTATCTCCTAACATTGTCTCCGGGCGGGTGGTAGCTACCTGAAGCTTTTCTCCTCCCTTTAAGGGATAATCAATATAATAAAGTTCCCCTCTGACTTCTTTACTCTCTACTTCTTCATTCGAAATGACTGTTTCACAGCGGGGGCAGTAATTAACTATATACTCATCTCTATAAATATAACCCTTTTCATACAATCTAACAAAAGTTTCTTCAACAGCCCTGGAAAAATCTTCATCTAACGTAAAAGTCTCTCTACTCCAATCACAACCGAGACCCAGGGTTTTCATCTGCGATACAATCCTGTTATGATATTCGTCTTTCCATTTCCAGACTTCTTGGACAAATTTCTCCCTACCCAGATCAAACCTCGTGAGTCCTTCTTTAGCTAATTTTTTTTCCACAACATTTTGGGTAGCTATACCGGCATGGTCGGTTCCAGGAAGCCACAGAACCTCGAATCCCTGCATTTTATGAATACGTATAAAAACATCCTGTATTGTCATGTTAAGTACATGTCCAAGATGTAAAATTCCTGTAACGTTAGGAGGTGGAAGCAAAATTATATAAAACGGCTTTTCGCTGTTATTATCAGCTACAAAAACTTCACTCTCCTCCCATTTTCTCCTCCATTTTTCCTCAACTGAATCTGGAACATATTTCTTAGGAAGCTCCAAAACTACCCCCTGTTCTCTGGTATAACTTCATAGAGAACTCTTTCCTCTCTTACTTTACTATCAAAAAATTGAGCCCCTTTCTTTACATTAACGGACTCCTGAGGAACCTGAATTTTTTCCTTTTCACCCAAATCATCAAGTAAATAATCTATTCTCTGCAGAGAAACTTTATGATCGCTTACAACATAACTACCAGAAAGTCCTTTCATCCAAAGGACAACCTCATCTATGAGTTTTTTTTGCATGGAAAGATAAGAAGATTTTTCAATTTTTTCTTCATTCCCAACCGGTTCAAAAGAACCAATGTTGAGTAAGAAGCTAAACATCGTAGAAGCGCCTATAAGGATAACTGAACGGTCTGGATGATGAACCGTAGAATACATATTAGCTCTACGAATAAGATTACCTGTAAGATCAAGTCGCCCAAGCACATTTTTCCCCAAATAAATATCCTCTCCTGGTTTACCTGAAGCAATTCCTATACCGATTTGAAATATCTTCTTATACTCCGGCGGTAATCGTTCATAAGTTATACCTCCAAAATCTATTCCCTTCACATCAAAATCTTTGAACCATTCCTGATATCTCTTTAAATTCTTTCTTACAAATCTTTCCGAGTAATCAAGCATTTTCCTGGCACACCTAATAGCCCTACTCGCCGCATCGGGAGAGGCTTTGAGACTAATTTCTCTGTTCTCTAATTCTTCTTTACCTACCGACATTGAAATCTGTCTAAAATTAAAATCACTACTTTCTTCGGAAAACAAAATAATTCCACCATCACCAGTATCTTTAACAAAAAAACCGCTTGTATCTTCTACCGCCTTTAATAATTCTATCTGAAATTCGTTTCGTATACGATCTTCCATCTCCGCATTTAATAACTTTTCACCCATTATAGAAGAACCTCTAATATCGTACACCATTACTGAAACGGCCTTCAGGCAATCTTTAACTATACTCTCTCCTCTCGAGAGTTTTCTATCAATTTCAGGAATAAAGTAAACAGCCGCTGGTTCATTCTCGCGAGCAAGAAGACCTATCCAGCGTGCTTCTTCCATAGATTCATTATCCGTTTCAGGAAATACTTTGACCATATCCTCAAAAATAAGTTCTACAATAGTCGGTAAAAATACTTCATCATAAGTTTTAATAAACCAGTCTATAACGCTTTCAAAATCTGTTTTTCTACCCAATAAACTGCGCGATAGAAAAGATTCTGGGGCACTGCCTAATTTTTCATTGAGCGTTACTTTTGACCTATTTATGTTTTCTTTTATCTTTTTACCGAGATTGGGATCAAAAAATCTAAAAATACCGGGGACATTTACCTTGTCTTCAACCTCAGCAATATCTTTAAGATGCGAAAGCTGAGAATTCAAGGCTCTTACCTTCGCTTCTCCGCTATTTATATACTTTAATATTTCACTTAGATACCCGCGAATTTCTTTAACTCCCAAATCGTCAACTTCCTCAAAAACATCTCTCAATTTCCTGGAAGCATTCTCTTTGATCAAATCCCGAGTTGTTTTCATTTTTTCTTTTATATCCGTGTAATCAACCCGGCGTGCCTCGATCCTAACTGGAGTAATATAACAATCAGCAAATATTCTGGTAACGTCACAGAAGAAACCTCCTGCTTCTATAAAATCCAAAAAATCTTCTAGTTTTACTTCAGACAATGATACAGGGATTAAAAGAGATTTTTCAGTAAAACGTACAAGATTTTTTTTCGTTGCTTTCTTACGAAGTTCCCGTTTGGTGAAAAATTGCAATGAGAGACTAACTTTTTTATGAATGGGAACCGCGTTTTTTGAAGGAATTTGTATTTTTAAATATCTTTTTAGCGCAAATTCAATTAAAAGGGGAGAGATTCCCGCTTTTACCCCCTCATCGAAAATCCTATTCAAAGTTTGAATAAATTCGTCTAATTGAGTCGTTAAATACTTTTTCTCCCCCTCTGAAAGCAATGATTTCATAGATTTCAAACCTTTTTTTAATTCAGTCTGGATTTTTTCGGAAAAAACAATATAAGTTATAGAATTACGGCCACTTAAAAAATCAAGCTCGGCAGGAGTGAAAGCTCCAAGCAAGGAATCTTTAAGTAAATTAAAATAGGATTTCCTGCCAAATCTTTTTTTAAGGGCTTCGGCGTAATTTGATTCTTCTTCCGCTTTTCTTTCTAAAGAAGAGATTTTCTCATCTAACACAGTCTAAACTTATACAAACTCTACTATACTTTCGACAGTACCATCCCCTCTTCTGCTCGTAGAAAGGTCAACGACACGAACATATCCACCACTCCTATCCTTGCACTGTGGAACTATAGTCTCAAATAATTTATAATACGCTTTACTTGAGCCCAACTCACTCCTAAGCTTTCTTTTAATACTCAAATCCTCTTTGATAGCCCGAGCTATTTTTCTATCGACAAATCTCTTTAGGGCTCTAGCTTTGCTTTTAGTAGTTTTTATAGATTCATTCAATATAAGAGCGCAGAAAAGATTATTTAGAGTCGCTTCCCTATGGGATTTTGTCCTTCCTAATTTTCCGATTTTCTTTCTATGTCTCATCCTTCTTTCTCCAGATGTTTTAAATCCATATTTAAAGTCAAATTGTACTCAGCCAATCTATCTTTTACTTCTCTTAATGAAACTTTACCAAAGTTTGGAAAATTAAGCATTTCTTCCTCTGAATACTTAACAATATCTTTCAATTTGTTAATATTCTTATTCTTTAAAACATTGCTTACTCTATTGCCCATTCCTAACTCTTCCACAGGTAATTCCAACGCTCTTTTCAGTTCTTCCTTTTCTGTCGTTCCTCCCGCTTCTTCTTCCTCAAAAATATCTTCTTCTATAAATAGCTCAATATGATTTTTGATAATCTTGGAAGAAAGATTTAACGCCTCGTCCGGATAAATAGAACCATCTGTCCAGACCTCCATGATTAATTCCTCAAAATCTGTTCTCTGTCCGACTCTTACATTATTTACCATATATTTTACTCGCTTAACGGGAGAAAAATTCGTATCTATGAATATTGTACCTTCTGCCATATCAAAATCTGCAAAATACTCTTTAGGTTTAAATCCTTTCCCAACATCTACTCTTAATGTCGCTTTTATATCACCACCCTCTTCCAGATTAGCAATTACTACATCAGGAGTACTAACTTCCAGACCGGGAGTTAATTTTATATCTGAGGCTTTAACCACTCCCGGACCTTTCCCTTCAAGAATTACATATTGAGGAAGCTCCTCGCTGTTATATCTAAATCGCACTTTTTTCAAGTTCATAATAATCTGAGCAACATCCTCCTTAACATTTTCAATTGTTGAGAATTCATGCATTACATCCTCTATTTTAGCAGCCGTTATGGCTGCACCTTGAATCGAAGAAATCAACATTCTTCGTAGCACATGCCCTATTGCAATCCCATATCCTCTTTCTAGAGGGGATAAAGAAAACTTACCATATGTTTCATTCTTTTCGATTACATTAACTTTTTCCGGCATAACCAGGGATCTGATTCTCAACTTTTACCTCCCTATTACTTAGAATACAACTCAACAATTAAATTTTCTTTAATAGGATATTCCACATCTGCCCTGCTCGGCTCCGTAAGCACCTTTCCTTCCCTTTTCTCCCTGTTGACAGATAACCAATCTTTAGCTTCTATCTCGTGAGCGAGAGCTTCTTTGAAAAGAGGAACACTCTTACCTTTTTTGCTAATCGAAATAACATCTCCAACAGAAACCTGATAAGAAGGGATATCCACTTTTCCACCATTAACCTTTATATAATTGTGTCGAACAACCTGCCTTGCCTGTCTTCTCGACATAGCAAAACCCAAACGGTAAACAACATTATCCAATCTCTTTTCCAACAATTTTAGAAGCTCTTCACCAGTAACCCCTTCTATTTTAGTAGCTTTATTGAAAAGATTTCTAAACTGCCCTTCTCTAAGATCATAAATCCATTTAATTCTTTGTTTTTCGTGTAATTGTAATCCATAAGAAGATACTCTGGCATGCCATCTCTTCGGAGGTTCCCCGGGAGGTCTTACATATTCTTCGCCAATGGGGCACTTATCCGAATAGCATCTATCTCCCTTTAAATAAAGCTTCATTCCTAGCCTTCTACATCTTCTACACTTTGGACCAGTATATCTACCCATTTATAGCCGCCTTTTCTTTGGGGGCCTACATCCATTATGGGGTAGTGGAGTAACATCTTTAATCGCACTCACATTCATACCTGCCGCCTGCACAGTCCTGATTGCCGATTCTCTGCCCCTTCCGGGACCATTAACCCAAACTTCCGCAGTTCGCATACCTGCTTCAATGGCTTTTCGAACAGCTGTTTCTGCTGCTTTTGTAGCAGCATATGGAGTCCCTTTTCTTGTACCCTTATAACCAATGCTGCCAGCGGATGTCCATACTATTGTATTTCCCTGTTTATCAGTTATAGTAACCAGAGTATTATTAAATGTAGAGTGTATATGCACTATACCTGATTCAGGTGCTCTTAATTTCTTCTTTCCAGTTTCTTTTCTTTTCTTTTTAGCCACTGATCCCCCTTACTTTTTAATCTCTCGCTTCTTAAGGGCAACAGCTCCTTTCCTTGGCCCCTTTCTCGTTCTTGCATTGGTTCTTGTTCGCTGACCTCGTACTGGCAAACCCCTTGTATGTCTCGTTCCTCGATAACATTTAATATCTCTCAAACGATTTATATTTTGTCTTATTTCGGATTTTAATTCACCTTCAATTTTATACTCACCCTCAATGAAATGTCTTATTCTATCAACTTCCTCATTAGTCAAATCTTTAACTCTTTTCTCTTTTTCAATATTTACCTCTTCAAGAATTTTGAGGGCAGTCTGCCTTCCTATACCAAAAATCGCAGTCAATCCAATATGGACAGGTTTATTCTGCGGTAAATCGACTCCTGCTACTCGCGGCATATACCCTCCTACCCCTGTCTCTGCTTATGCTTAGGATTCTTACAAACCACGTAAATCCTGCCTTTGCGTCTTACAATTTTACATTCTTTACATAATTTCTTAACCGATGATCTAACTTTCATCTATGCCTCCTATGATTCACGATAAACAACTCTGCCTTTGGTAAGGTCATATGGGGACAATTCAACATCAACAATATCCCCAACATCAATTTTTATATAATTCAT
>CAZALG010000103.1:0-7345 GCA_964485935.1 uncultured bacterium
CTTCTAATATCTTTTTACCTATTCCTTTGATTTGACATAGTTCTTCATAGCTTTTGGATAATATGTCCTGAGCGTTTTGCAAGCCGTTTTTCTTAAGAATTTTTTTAATATGATCGGTTAAGTCCAAATTATCTATAGTAATCTTACTTCTTTCCGCATCTTCTTTTTCTTTTCTGTATTCGCTTTTTACTTTTATTTCAATTTTGACATGTGTGAGGTCTGAAGCCAGAGAGACATTTTCTCCTAATTTTCCGATAGCTCCGGTTAGCTCATCATCTGGCACTATACACAATACTTTATCATCATCTATTTTTTTAGATTCTACAACTTTTACCGGTGAGAGAGCTTTTTCAGCGTATTTTGCTTTATCTTTCTTCCAATGTACAACATCTACTCGTTCACCGGAGAGTTCCCTCACAATCGATTTTATTCTACTCCCTTTGTGTCCTACACATGAACCTACCGCATCAACTTTTTCGTTTTGGGAGTAAACGGAGACTTTCGCACGAATTCCAGGCTTTCTTGCTATGTCTTTTATTTCAACTTTTGAATGAAGGACTTCCGGTATCTCAAATTCAAGTAGTCGAGCTACAAATTCCGATTGAATTCTGGATAAATATACGATTGGGCCTTTTATTCTTATTCTTTCTTCGTCTCCTTCTTCTGGGTTTGTAGTTATATTTTTTATAAGAGCTTTTATTTGTGAACCTCTTCTTAGTCGTTCACTTGGTATTTGTTCCTCTCTGGGGAGAAAGGCTTCAATATCTCCAATCTTAATATACGCTCCAGTCGAGTAAATTCGCGAAACAGTTCCAGAGACCAATTCTCCTTTTCTGTTTTTGTATTTTTCGTAAAGCATCTCTTTTTCATTTGTTTTTATACGCTGAATTAAAGTGTTTTTTACGATATTTATTGCATTTCTTCCAAATTCATCGACCGGTATTTCTTCTTTAAAGACTGAGCCTACTTCTATTGTAGGTTTTATTTTCCTGGCTTCCTTAAGAGAAATTTCGGTATCAGGATCTATAACATTTTTTTTAACTGTTTTTTTAAGATAAAGTTTTATATTTCCTGAAGCCTGAGATATTTCGCAACCGAGATTTTCAGCTCGCCCGTATTTTTTTCTGGCTGCAGTAATTAAACTTTCCTTAAGAGTTTCGAGTACAAACTCTTTCCCTAAATCTCTTTCCGCCGCCAGTTCTGTTAACATTGCCACAATACCCTTATTTATCATCTTACCACCTTTTTCCCTATTCCGGGAGATGAAACCTCAATTCTGTAAGTTCCCGAGAAAAAGTCACAAACTTCGAGATGCACTGATACTTTTTCTGAAATGTCTGCGCAATCATCGATTGTGATCCCCCCGGGTTTGTCTACGAAGATTCTCAGTAACTTGGTTCCATTATTGGTATCAGTATCCAATTCCTGAAGAGAAAAATCTTCTTTCATGCTAGAAAGCACTGAATTTATTTTTTCTTGTAATTTTCTTTTATCTATCTCCATATAAAATTTTTCCCTTTTATCTTTCTTTATAAAAAAAAGATGAATATATCCATCTTCTTGGCATACTCTACTTTATATCATGCCATTTATTTCTCATTATCATGTAATCAGTTAAGGGTTTTATGGTAGTAATTTATACAAATCTTTACATAACGCAACCCCATATAATTGAAGATTGAATATTGTAAATTGGAAGTTTTAAATTCATTTCGATTATCCTTATCGCATAACCAGATTCATAGAATTCATGTTTGTATTTTTTGCATTTTAAGGGTTTTGCCTCGCTGTGATCTTTGTGGTTGACAAAAAAGTTAGGAGTTGGGTGATGAATATCAGTGCATATCTGCGTCCAATTATTGGGTGTGGTGGTGTAATTCTAACTTCGCACCTTCTAGCTTCTAAATTCTTTCGTGTGCTTGACAAAAGTTTTGTGAAGAGTATTATTGAATCACTATGTTTGAGCAAATTTTAAAAGATTTAGAAGGAATAAAAACACCCTACTATATTTATGATAGCAGGCTAATAGATGAAAAGGTTAATATTCTCAAGGAAAGTTTTTCTGGCTTTGCGGAACTTTTTTTCGCAGTTAAAGCAAATTCTTCTATTTCCATTTTGAAAGTCTTAAAAGAACATGATATTGGAGCAGAGGTAGTGTCACCAGGAGAGATTTTTATGGCTTTGAAGGCTGGAATTGTTCCTGAGAAAATCCTCTATGATAGTCTTGCCAGAAAGGAAGAAGAAATAAATTATGCTATTGATAAGGGTATAAAGTTTTTCAACTTTGAATCTTTTGATCAGGCTGTTCTCCTTGATAATTGTGCAAAGGATTCAAAGTTAAAAATTAATGCGTTTGTAAGAATAAATCCAGGAATATTTCCTAAGACACATTCACATCTTTCTACGGGTTCTTCCTGGAGTAAATTTGGCATTCCAGTTGAGGATTTGGATAAGGTATATGACATTGCAAAGGATTTTAAATCAATTGAACTTGTTGGAGTGCATTATCATATCGGTTCGCAGTTGCTTACGCCCGAGCCTTATTTTGAAGCTCTAAAAAAGATAGAAAGTGCAGTGGAATTTTTTGAAGAAAAAGGTTTAAAAATAAAATATATAAACCTTGGTGGCGGTTTTGGAATTTCTTATAAAGAAGAAGAGAAAGGATTCGACCCCGGCACTCTTAGCGGAACTTACAGAGAAATTTCCAATAAATACGGAGTACGTATATTCCTTGAACTGGGTAGATTTTTAGTTGCGGAATCAGGCTTTATTATTACCAGAGTGATCGATGTAAAGGACAGGGAAGGAGTCCCTCTTTACGTGGTTGATTCAGGTATGAATGATAATCCTCGTCCTGCTATTTATGATGCGTACCATCATATAGAACCTCTTTTTGAAAAGAACGGGAAGAGACGGAAATCCAGAGTTGTTGGTCCCATATGCGAGAATTCGGATGAGTTCGGGACTTACGAACTTCCGGAACTTAAAATCGGAGATCCTCTTATTATATACGGTTGTGGTGCTTATACTAGAACAATGGCTTCTAATTATAACGGCAGGCTTTTACCCTCGGAATATTTGTACGACGGAAAGGAACTAAGGCAAATCAGGGAAAAACAGAAATTGGAAGGATTAATAGCGAACGAGAAATTGTAAAGCCCCAAAACTCCGTTCCCTCCAGCTATTTGCTCTTAGCCATTTGCTTTTTGCTCACCACACGCATCCCCAAAATGCAACAACAGAATTTTTTATTTATTTTTTTGGCTAACAGCCAAAGGCCAATAGCTGAGAGCTTAATTTAAAAAGAAGTTCTTGACAAAGCGTGTAATATGTTTATATCATATATATTAGGAAGAAAGAATGAGAAAGACTAAAATAATTGCCACTATTGGACCTTCGTCTGAAGACAAAAAAGTGATTAAAGATATGGTGAAAAGCGGACTTAATATTGCCCGGCTTAATTTTTCCCACCGAACACAGGAGCAGGCAAGAAAGACTTATAAAAACTTGAGGAAGGTAGCGCCTCATATAGGAATAATGATGGACACTCAGGGTCCGGAAGTTAGACTTGGCAGGATAAAGGAAGGCACTGAGCTATTAAGAGGAAAAGAAGTTGAACTTGTTAAAAATGATATTCTGGGAGATGAAGGGAGATTGCCTGTCGATTATCCCGGATTATTCGGTTATTTAAAAAAGAACGATACCATCCTTATCTCGGATGGTAGTCTGGAACTTAGAGTAGAAAAAATCACTGATTCTTCTGTTAGATGTAAGGTTGTTTACGGAGGCAAAGTATCTTCTAAAAAATCCGTCAATATTCCCGGCAAGGATATAGGTTTATTTGCCCCTACAAAGAAGGATCTGAAAAATATTAGATTTGGAGCCAAACTTGGCTTTGACTTCGTGGCTGCTTCTTTTGTTAAAAGTCCGAAGGATATAAAAAAAATAAGAACAGTTTTGAAAAAAGAAAAATCCAGTATGCAGATTATTGCTAAGATAGAACATGTAGAAGCAGTCAGGAACCTTGACGGAATCCTTGAAGCCTCGGATGCAATTATGATAGCAAGGGGTGATCTAGGAGTTGAAGTTCCTGCTTCGGATGTTCCACTTTTACAGAAGACTATAATTCGGAAATGTTTGGAAAATGAAAAACCGGTTATAGTGGCTACGCAAATGTTAATGTCTATGACCGAGCATCCGAGAGCAACACGAGCTGAAGTTTCTGATGTTGCCAATGCTGTAGAAGACGGTGCTGATGCTGTTATGTTGTCTGAGGAAACTGCAGTAGGTAAATATCCGGTAAAATCTGTTCAATTTATGGCTGAGACAATTCAAAAAATGGAAGAATACTTACATGGTAGATTACCAGTAGCTCTAAAATCAGAAAAAAATGATATAGCGGATATAATCGCAAAGAATGTATGGCAGGCTGCAAGAGATAGCTCGGCTAAGTTTATAATTGCGCATACTTCATCTGGTTATACTGCAAAAAAAATTGCAAAATTTAGACCGGATATCGATATACTTGCTTTTACCGACAAAGAAATCGTCGCGAGACAGATGAATCTTATTCGGGGCGTAAGGCCTTTTTTAGCTAAATTTTATAAGCATGTCGATGATATGTTGTGTGATTCCGCAGAATTCTTGTATAGAAAGGGATTAGTCAACGAAAAAGATATTATTATTTTGACGGCAGGAGAACCTGTTGCGGTTTCTGGGAGTACAAACATGATGGAAGTTAGAAAGGTTAAGTCTCTCTTAGAACAAAGAAAAAGTTCTCTTGGTGAAAAGAGAAAATAGTAATACTTTATTCTGGAATCAGATTAAATCCCCTGTTGGAGACGTATTTTTTGTATGGAAAAAAGAAGGTGTTCTAACGGTAAGTTTTATTGAAAGAAATTATTCGGAGAAATTATCCGATTTTTTTAAAGCTGATTTTAGAATAATGCGTTCAAGTTCACAGGTGGGAACTCAGCTAAAAGAATACTTTAATGGTATACGAAAAAAATTTGATCTTAAAATCATAATGAATGGTTCACCATATCAGCGAAAAGTCTGGAAGGAGTTATTAAAGGTTTCTTACGGGGAAACTGTTTCTTATGGGGAACTGGCAAAGAGGATTGGTAATCCACGAGGAGCCCGGAGTGTTGGTATGGCTGTGCATTTAAATCCCATAGGGATAATTATTCCCTGCCATCGAGTAATAAGGAGTTCGGGTGAAATCGGAGGATACGCAAGCGGAGTAGATAGAAAGAAATGGCTGCTTGAACATGAAAGAGTCTTTGACTCAGTAAAACAGTTGAATTGTTGAATGGTTAAATAGCCTTTTTAGGATTTGGGATTTAGAGTTTAGGTTTTTTTATATTTAATTTTTTTAAAATGTCTATTTCCTTATCATAACCTAAATCTTCTCGCATAGCATCAAATATTTTGCCAACTAATTCAATTAATTCTTTGTGTAATAAATTACTTTTCTTGTCATCTACATTTAACGCTTTATGGAATTCTAAAACTTTTAATTTGTATTTCCCTAGTAACTCACCTAATTTCTCACTTGATACTAAGATTACTTCAGAGATAATTTTAGTTAAAACAAGATACTTGATTTCGGGACTCTTTATTGATGTAATATCAGGTTCTAGAAAATGGTTGAATATTCTTGGTATAATGTTACGATAAGCATTTAATCGTGCTTCGAATCTAGGATCCATAACTTTGCGTTTAATAATAACACCTGTAATTGCAACCAGTAATTTTATTGTTCTTAATACATATGGGACACAGTCGGTTTTATTGATCATTTCATCTATTGACCCTATTCCAATTTGTTTACCATTTCCTACGTGTTTTGTTATGAGTTCAGCATTTTTGTGAGCAATACCGTTAAGAATATTTTATAAATTTTTTATAAAATTTTAATCTTTTTTATTCCACAATCCCATTTTAAGAAATAATTCAGATACCTCAGGGAGAGTTTTTCGTTTGATAAGCTCATTTATTATGTTCTCTGCCCCTGTATTTACTGCAAGTAATTTTGGTAGTTCTGTAATTGAGAATCTTTCTAAGAAACCATAAAGTTCAATAAAAACAGCCGAATAATTACCTATGTAATATAGGATAAAAACATTTTCCATTAATAAGTATATTAATTCCTCAGCAGCTTGTCTCAATGGGGTTCCCTTTGGGAATTCTTTCTGGAAAGCTTTTTCTAATTTTTTGAATCTTAGATCACCGCTGCTTAAGTTACTCTTAATTTTTGACGAAATACCATCTAGGATATTTTTTATCCTAATTTTTTCTGAGGAGGCTAATTCGAGTGCTTCTTTATAATCTTTTTCTTTTAATTTTCCTTTTTTCATTTCTTTACAAAAGTTAATGGTATCTTTTTTGAAGTCAAGCCATTTTAGTTTAAATAATAAAGATTACTTTTTTGGAGCTGTAGGTTGGGTTTTTCAACAATACAAATAAATATATTTTTTGTTTTTCTCTGTGTCCTCTGTGGTAAAAAATTTGGAGTGGTGGGGTGGTTTTATCGACTTGACTGACGCAGTGTAACCAATTATAATTGTACATATGATATTAATTTTTTTAACCCTTAGTAGTTGGGTAAGCCTTCAATCAAACAACACAAAAAATATTCAGTATGATTTATCTGGAAATGATTACGAAAATACTAGAATAGAATTTACGATTCCCGGTTTCTATCTGGATACTGTTATGATTGACGGAAAGGGATATTCAAGAATTTCCATACCAGGGGTCGTTAATTATCTAAAAAGGGGTTATCCGCAGCTTCCCCGGATAGCTAAGAGCGTAATCATTCCCGATGATAGGGAAATGAAATTGAGGATTGTTCGGGAAGATGTTGAAAGAGTAAAAGTTCCGCCAGTTATGCCCTCCAAAGGTAATATTTTACGAAGTGTTTCTCCTTCCTCTGTCCCATATGCTTTCAGCGATTTTTATTATTCGAGGGATGTCTTTCCCTCAGAAATAGCAAGTCTTTCGGAGCCTTTTATAATAAGGGATTTTAGAGGAATTACCGTTTATGTTAATCCGATACGTTATGACGCCGGTACTGATGAGCTTATAATACTTAGAGAATTAATTGTTGAGATATATTCTGAAGGTTTTTCCTTATCAAATGTTAAAAACAGATTAGTGAAAAGGTCAATTTCGCCATCGTTTGAGAATTTATATAAAGATTTCTTTATTAACTTTTCGGAAAGTAAATTAAGATATGATATGCTCGAAGAGAATGGTGGCAGAATGATTATTTTATGTGCTGATGAGTATGTCTCTGAAATGGATTCTTTCTTAATCTGGAAAAGAAGGAAGGGAATTCCCA
>CAZALG010000104.1:0-7256 GCA_964485935.1 uncultured bacterium
ACATTCTTTTTTTATTATGTTTATGACTTTCGAATAAACTTCAAGCCTTTTTGACCCGATCGACAGAAGAAGTCTTTTTGCCAGACTTCCCTCTGATATATTTATAATGTTATCGATTATTTCTTTTTTGTCTTGCTTGAATTTTTTTAGAGCGGGTTCATTCTTAATCTCAATGACTAATATAATGATACCTAATTTATTACCGTTCATTTCTATTCTGATTCCGGACTCATAAGATATATTCCAGCCTTTACCATGGATTGTTCCGAGGATAGCTGTAGAAAATCCTGGCCAGTCTTTACCAATTATTCCCATAGAGTAAAATAGAGGGAAAGAAGGATTTTTTGGTATGCTGCTTTTATAAATTTGGAGTCCTGAAGAATTTGTTTCCCATTTATTAATTAATTTTTCAACAAGGTTTTTTTCTTCTTTTAGTGGAAAAAAATCACGGGTTTTTTCGTAATTATATTCCTTCATTAGTGAGTCATTGCATAAACATATATGTTTATGCCCATTTTTAAAGCTTTTTCTCTGAGAACTTCAGGGTCTTTATACACAGAAGGGGAAGCCCATCCATCCGAGATATTGCTGTTGTATGTATAAAAGAGTGCTAGTCTTCCATTTAAAAATAGCCCGTAGCCCTTGGGAGCTCCTTTGTAATGTTCATGTATTTTAGGTAAACCTTCGGGTAATTCATAGAATACTTTGTAAATTTCATGATCGGTTGGTATTTGTACTAATTCATGTTTTGGAAAGGCTTTGCTCAGCTCTTCTCTAAAATGTTTATCCATGCCATAGTCATCGTCAACATAAATGAAACCTCCGTTCCAGAGATAATTTTTTAAATTCTGCAATTCAGATTTTGAAAACTCTATTTTTCCGTGTCCGGTAATAAATAGAAATGGGTAAGAGTATATTTCGAGATCGCTTAAGGATAAAATTATTTCCTTTTCTGGTATTTTGAGCTCTGTTTTTTTGTTTATTGCCTTCGTAAAATTTGGAATAATGTCCGGGTCGTTATACCAGTCCCCGCCGGAGTATCTAACTCTTACGATTGATGGATTTACTAGTGAAAAAATAAAAAAAAGAATCATTTTACCCTCGAGGATGATAAGAGGATAAAATTTCTCTGAGATAATTTCTGTCAATGTGCGTATATATTTGCGTGGTAGAAATATCGGAATGTCCTAAAAGGAGTTGGACAGTTCGCAAGGACGCGCCTCTTTCGAGCAAATGGGTGGCGAAGGAATGTCTGAGAGTATGTAGGGTGCAGTTTTTTGTAATTCCGCTCTTAGCAAGGTATTGTTGGAAACGTTTCCAAAGACCCATCCTGGAAAGTTTATTGCCTCTTCTTGTAAGAAAGAGAAAAGCGGAATTTTTTTTATCAAGAGCAGGCCTCTGCCCGGTTAAATATTCAATTATAGCTTCTTTTGCTTTACTCCCCAGAGGGATTATTCTTTCTTTGCTTCCTTTTCCTTTAACCCGGATGAATTCTTCTTTTAGAAAAATATCTTCTTTTCTAAGATTCAGGAGTTCGGAAACTCTTAAACCGCAGCCGTAGAGCAATTCTAAGATTGCCTTATCCCTTATAGAATATTTGAAATAACCATTTACACTTTCAATTAATTTTGTCACTTCGTTAGTAGATAAAACTTTAGGTAGCCTTTTTTCGGTTTTCGGAGCTTGAATGTTATTCATGGGCGTTTGTTCTATTAATCCTTCTCCTAAGTGGAAAAGAAAAAACATCCTTAGAGATGATGTTTTTCTTGCAACAGTTGCAGTGGAAAAATTTGAACTATCCAGGCTATTAAGATATTCTTTAATGTCTTCTCTATTTATATCCTTAATATTTTTTTTTGTTTTTTTCAAAAATGAAATCACATCATTTTTGTAACTTTCTACGGTGTTGCCGGAGAGTCCTCTTTCTGCTTGTAGATAATATATAAAATCTTGTACAAAATTTTTTTGGGTACTATTCATTTAATTGGTAAGATACGAGTTCCCAAACTAATGAGTCAGCCGGTCTCTCTTTTTTTATAAGACCTATGTCAGGTGCGAACCATTCGTATTCAACTATAGAGTCATTATCTTCTATGACTGTTCTTCTGAGACGATAAACATTTTCATAATTTACCGAATTTATAATTAATGAAGTTTGTGTCACCGAATCAACCAATATTGAGAATTTTTTTTCGAGTGTTTCTCCCCTGTAAACTGAAGAGAAATTAAATTCTCTTTCCCAATTTTCACCCTCTATGGGAGGGAGTAAAAGATAAGGTTCGTAGACTGTTCCAAAATATACTCTTTCTCCTTCGTAAGTTGTAAAGAGTTCTCTGGTTTTTGTAACCATTCCTGATTTTCTTTCAAAATAATAAATTTCGCCGCCTACATCGACCGCGAATAAGCTATCACCTTGTTTTACTTCGATGTCTTTTACTTCCATTTTAATCTGATAATTATTCTCCCATTTCACATCAAATACCCAAATATTTCCTACCTTTACGGGAAAATAATCCGCGGTCATTCTTATGGCAAAAGAATTCTTACATCCTAAAGCCAATACCAAAATCAAGGAAGTCAAAACCAATTTTTTCATTAAAAGCCTCTCTTAAGGAAAATCCGATTTGAAAAGTTGAACTTTCTGTTGAAAACAAATATGCAAAACGAACTATAAAAAGTGGAGAGTAGCCGCTTTCAGAAGCGCTTTCTCTTGTTCTGTCAACTTTTGCAATTCCTATCTCCGGTAGAATAGATAATTTTTTTGCGAGTAAGAGTTCTTTACCTAAAGATATTCCTTGGAATCTAACTTCGTAATTATCTTTGTTATAAAATGCAGCTAAAAGATCATAATTGACTTTATATTTTCCCCCAATCATAAGGGCGAATCCCGAAGGAGTGTCGATTGCAACAGTCCCCTGTGGAACCGAAGAGCTTACAAATAAATTAAAACCAACGAGTAGAATTATACTCATATCTGAATATTAAAAAACTATTTAGATTTGTCAACAGTTAAAAAACATTTACCACAGAGAACACAGAGAAAAAACGCACAATATTAACCGCAAAGACCACAAAGGACGCAGGGACCCCCGCATCCACCCAGAATTTATTTGTTTGTTTTTAAAATTTGTTTATTTTTCAATTTAACCATTTAACTAATACGCAGGATTATGGGGTCTTGACTTTTACCTTTCCTGGGTTTAGTATTGTAAAAAGGAGGAGATCAATGTTTGGACCCATTGGATGGCCCGAAATAATAGGTATATTGATTATTGCCCTCTTGTTGTTCGGAGCAAAAAGATTGCCTGAAATAGGTAAATCTATGGGGAAAGCGATAAGAGAATTCAAAAAATCTTTTAAAGATGTAACGGATGAATTGGATAGTGATTTAGATTCCCCTGAAAAAAAAGAAAAAAAGTAACTTTATTTTAATTAAAAAATAATAGTCATTTCTAATATCATGAATTTCAAAATATGTGATTCGCACTGTCATCTTCAAGACAGAAGGTTTAAGAGAGATGTAGAAAAAATTGTCCGCAATGCCAGGGAATCCGGTGTTGAAAAAATATTGGTGCCCGGCTGGGATCTGCGTTCAAGTAAAGAAGCAGTAGTTATTTCAGAAAAATTCGATAATGTTTATGCTTCATGTGGTGTGCATCCTCACGATGCCAGATTTTACAATAATAGCATTGAGAAAGAAATAATAAAACTATCTGGTAATAGTAATGTGGTAAGCATAGGAGAAATAGGTCTTGACTACTATCGAGACCTCTCTCCGAGAGATGTACAAAAAAATGTATTCAGAAGACAGCTTAGTATTGCCCAAGAGAACAATCTTCCTGTAATTATACATACCAGAGATTCAATTGAAGATACTATAGAGATAGTTGCGGATTTTAAATGTACGGGTGTTTTTCACGCTTTTGATTATGAGGAAGATATGGCAATAAAGGTTATTGAATTAGGTTTTTATGTCGGCATTGGGGGAGTTGTCACATATCTAAACAGTAAAATATCTGCTTCTATAAAAAAAATTACCCTTGATTCCATTTTGGTTGAAACTGATGCCCCCTATTTAACGCCTCATCCGAATAGAGGAAAAAGAAATGAACCCGCTTATACAAAATATGTTGTTAAAAAAATTGCAGAATTAAAGTTTAAAACCTTTGAAGAAGTAGCGGAGATAACGTACAGGAATACTAAAGAGTTATTTGGTATTTAAGAGATAGTTTGGAAGAATTAAACCACAAAGTACTCAGGAGAGCACGAAGATTTTATTTTTTTAACTATATATAGTATTCTCTAAATTTTTTGATGGTTGGGGTAGGCTAAGAAACACAATTAAAAAGGTGTGCGTGGTGTGGCTTTGTGTCCTTGGTGGTCTTTATGGTTAATTGAACGTTTAATGAATCTACGAAAAACCCCTTGACAAATTAGATAAAAAAGCTATAATCTTTGTATAGCAAAGGACTTTGGAAAGGAGGTCTAGATGATTGATAAAAAAGAGGCGGAAAGAAGTTTGGAAGAGATAAAACGTCATCTAATAGAAACAGAGGAAGATTTAAGGAAGACAGGTATTTATGCCTTAGATATTCAACTTTTGTTGGGTTTTCTAGTGCTTGTAGGCCTTGGTTTAACAGTTTTTCTTAACGGGCGTGCGTTGTATAATCTTATATGGGTGGTGTGGGCCTGTATTTTAGTTGTCGGTTTTTTCTTTGGGTACAGGCTCGCTAAAAGAATACCTCGAATGACCGGTGTTACATCTTTTGCTGGGAAGTTAATAGGTATGGTTTGGTTGGGTATAACAATAAGTCTTAGCTTGATGATGTTTATTGTTTGGTATTCCGGATATACTACTTATTTAGAGAGTTTTATCGCTCTGCTGGTAGGGGTCGGATTTTTTGTGGAGGCTTTTGTTTCCTGGAGGGAATTTATTATAGCGGCTATTCTTTGCTGGGTAGCAGCTTTAATCGATGGTTTTTTCCCGGACCTTACTAATTTGGTGTTTGCTTTTCTTATTTTTGTAACTATGATTGTGCCGGGAATTGTGGTTAAAATTAGGTTCAGGGGGAAGGAAGTATAGATGGGAGATTTTAATCCTTCGGAAGTAAATAAATTGATTCATGCTCCTATAAGGCTTGGGATTATGACTATCTTAAATTCAGCAAAGAAAGTCAATTTTATTTATCTAAGAGAAAAACTCGATGTTACGGACGGCAACTTAAGTAGTCATATGGAAAAGTTGGAAAAGGCGGGTTATGTAAAAGTGAAAAAAACTTTTATAGATAAAAAACCCAATACGGTCTACCGTATAACGGAAAAAGGTAAAAAAGCTTTTAGGGGATACCTGGAGCATTTAGAGACAATCCTTGAAGAAAGTTAAGATTAGTGCGGGAAGATTCTTCTTTGTGTTTTTCTTCCCCTTGATACTTTTTCCCAAGACAGTTATAGAGGGACGGGTTGCTGGTGACCGAGGAGAGGCTCTCGGTGGGGCAAACGTATTTCTGGAAGGAACGCTCGATGGTTCTTCTACGGATGAGAAAGGTAAATTTGAATTTACAACTGAAGAAACGGGTAAGTTTAATCTTTTGATAAGAATGATGGGTTATCAACAATTCAGACAAGAGGTGTTTCTTGAAGAGAAGCCTATCAGGATAGAAGCAAATTTAAAAGAAGAAATAATTAAAGGCGAGGGTGTTACAGTCAGAGCCTCTTCGTTTACTACTGGAGAAGAAAGCGGTGTTACTCTAACACCCCTCGAGGTTGTTACTACACCCGGAGCAGCAGCAGATGTTTGCTGGGCTATAAAGTCGTTTCCCGGTGTTCAGCAGGTCGAGGAAGGTGCGGGTCTATTTGTTCGGGGAGGAGAAGTTACTGAAACAAAGTTTCTTCTTGACGGAGCAAACGTTTATCATCCTTACAGGTATGAATCTCCGACAGGCGGATTTTTCGGAACCTTTAGTCCTTTTCTTTTAAAAGGCACTTATTTTTCTTCAGGGGGGTTCGGGGCCGAATACGGTAATGCTTTATCGGGAGTTTTATCGATGGAAAGCCGGGATTTACCGTTAGAGAGGGTAATTGTTTTAGGTATGGGCCTCGCGAATTTCTCATTAGGAGGGGAAATTCCATTAAACGATAATTTGGGAATAAACTTCTCGGGGAATCAAAGCAATACCAAACCGCTTTTTGATTTTAATAATGTTGAGGATGATTTTACGGAGTATCCTTTCTCCTATGATATCAACTTAAATCTTGCGTGGCGTTATTCAAAAGAAGGTCGTGCGAAATTGTTTTTCTTTAGAGAGAAAGATAATGTGGGTGTTTCTCTTCAGGATCCTACCTGGGGAGGCAATTATTATGGAACCGAGAATAGCAATCTTTATAATTTGCTTATAGATCACGCTCTATCTGAGAATAGCTTTCTCAAATGTAATATATCGCGTACTCATTTTGGTAAGGAAACGGAAATAACTTCCGGCGATGAATATATTCTCGATTTAAATGAAAAGGATCAAATTAGCCAGGCAAAATTCATTCTGGAGAAAAAAACATTTATGTTTTTAAAATTCGGGGGTTCTCTTGAACAGAGGAAAAGTTATTTCGAAGGTTTTGTTCCCTCGGAGGAAGACTCTTTAGACCCTATGGTTCCAAGCAATTATTACGACAGGGAATACAAAAGTTATATAAGTTCTATTTTTATGGAAGAAACATCTTTCTTTCCTTATAATTTATCTTTAACTTCGGGAATAAGGTTCAACTGTGATTCGAAAAGCGCAAAGAATGTTTTTGATCCGAGGTTTTCTTTATCCTGGAAAACCACAGACGAATTTGCTCTTTCTTTTGCTACTGGAATATTTCACCAGTTTTATGAGCCCTGGAGATACGACCCGAATTACGGGAATCCTGATTTGGAACCTATGGAAGCAAAACACTATATAGTTTCCGGAACATGGGAAAACGGTGGAGATATGATAAGAGTGGAAGGTTATTACAAAGATTACGAAAAACTAATAAAAGAAGATGATTCTCTAAATTTTCTTTCTTCCGGGTTTGGCTACGCGAGGGGGGTTGATTTCTTCATAAAGAAAAATTTTGAAAAAATCGAGGGAAGAGTTGCTTATTCTTATCTAATATCCCAAAGGGATTGGCAGGATTATCCGGGTCTTTTTCCTCCTGATTTCGATATCACGCACAATTTGAGCGCTATTTTGAATTTTACTCCGGTTACGTTTTTCCAGTTGGGAGTAAAATATATG
>CAZALG010000105.1:0-7073 GCA_964485935.1 uncultured bacterium
TGTTGTTAAAAAAGGGTTGTGGGTGGAAATAAAACTAATACTTTGTGGTCTTTGTGTTTAATATCATACATTAGCGACTTTGCCGCGTTGGGTTATCGTGGTAAAAGTTAAGTGGTGGAGTGCGGTTTTGCCGCTTAGGATTATTCCTTCTTTTCAGCCTCCACTGGTTTTGCATTTTTGTTTTCATTCCCTGAGGTATCTAGGGTGGTTATTCTGTAGTAGAGTCCTTCCTTGCCGTCCTTATCGATAAATATTGTCTTTCTTAAAACTTCTTTATTGAGTTTTTTGAAAACACCTGTTAAGAGATTTGAGCGGTAAACATTATATCCTGCAAGGTCTTCATCTGTTATCTCTTTCCAGGTTATTTTAACACCTTTTTCGGTAACTTTGACCTTGATATCGGATGGAACTGGAGGAAACTTCATGTCCCTGACAGTTACAGAGAATCTATCGGTCTTTTCACCCTCATTCCCCACCGAATCTACAGCGCTAACGGTATATATATATGTTTTTCCTTTCTCAACATCTTTATCCGTGTAAGTTAACCCATCTTTTCCCGTTTCTTTTATTAATGAGAGGTCTTCGCCTTCTCGGCCTTTATATATCCTGTAGGAGTATGCATCGAGGGAAGGACTTCTCTGCCACTGTACTTTTACCGAGCCATCGCCTGTATTTTTTGCATAGCAAGTTAGTGGTGAAAGAGGAGGAACATTATCTGGCATCCTTACAGAAAGAGAGTTAATTTTACTTTCGTTCATAGCATTATCAAAAGCAGAGACGCCGTAATAGTAAGTTTTACCCGGTTTAAGACCACTTTTTGTGTAACCGGAGTCAATATAAATGCTCTCGTCCTTTTTTATTAATTCTTTTGATATTCTGAATAATTTATCTTCTTTTTCTCCCCTGTACACATGATATCCAAGCAGTTCGGAGTCGACAGGAGGTTTCCACGTAAGAGTAACAGCATGCCTGGTTTCATCCACTTTGCAGGAAATCTCTTTTGGAGGAGGAGGTGGTGTTTGATCTTTACATCTACCGGATATAGCTCCTGAGAGTTTACTCTTGTTCCCGTTTTTGTCGACAGCTTCCACTTTGTAAAAGTACTGTTTGTAACTCACTGCGGTGTCAGTGTATAATGGATGGTCACCGGGGATTGGTTGCCGGTTCAATTTTGAGAATGAGCCTTTAACCTTTTCGGATTTGAAAATGTTATAATGAGAAAGATCTAATTCAAGATTCATTCTCCAGGTTATGGTTATCTTTTCTTCTTCTCTGATGGTTCTAATCTCCTCGGGTATAAGCGGTGGAGTACTATCTTCAGGTTTGGCGATGGTTTTCTTTGAAGGAATACTTTCTCTGCCTGCAAAATCTAAAGCGGTTACATAATATGTATAACTAGTACCGTTTATTACATCTCTATCGATTCGGTTCAAGTGTCCTTCCTGCCTTAGTATCGTAAGGTCGTTTATTCTTTTGAATTTCTTTTCATTGTCTCTTTTACGGTAGATATTAAATCCTGTAGTAATGTCATCTGGTTTACCGGTGAATGGGGGATATTCCCAACTTATTTCCACCTCACCGTCGTCGGTTTTGAGATCCACATTTTTTGGTGGTTCCGGTTTTTCCTCGACTAACAGAACCTTTGATTCTTTTGAAGAAAACTCCTTCCCATCGTAGTCAAGATACGCAACCTTATACGTGCATTTATTACCCTCAACAGCGTTAGTATCGATGAAGAACCTGCCGCTTGCTTCGGCTACCTTAAGGCTGGCAAGACTGAGAGCGAAACCCCTGCCAGGGTCTCCTTCAATCCGGCGAAGTGTTTGAAGAGCATTGGTTGCCTTAAGAGCCTTTGCAACCCAGTAGTAATCATCCCCGAGTACTTCCCGGAACATTAGAGGGTCCTTTATCGGTTTTACTGGCTCTTTATTCAATTTCTCGAATTTTCTGTCTTTTTTGCAGTAGATATTGAACCCGGTCATTTCTTCCGGGATATCCACAAGTAGGATATAAGTTTGGCCCTTACTGTAAGCAGCAAGAAAGGGCGGCGGCGTATTTCGGGCAAAAAGGGAGATGGATAGTAAAAAGAACAAGGAAAGATTAATCAAATTCCAACTCCTTGTTTTAAATTTATAATGATTACGGTCCATTTTCTTAACCTCCATACAAGTATGATAATTATAGTTGTCTAAGAAATCTGCAAACATTTTCGCTCCAAAACTACTCAAGCTCTTCTATTTCTTCTTGCAGTTCAATAAGATTTCTGCGAAGCCTGCGAACCCTCTCGCTCTCCAGGCCTGCACCATTTGTAACAGTAACACGCAGTTCAAGGTTTCCAAAAAGGATTTCCGGATCAAAACTATCAGAACTTCTAACAAAAACTGATCCGTTCACTTCATATGTATCTTCGTCTATCTGGTCTATATCAGTTAATAGACTATTAAATATAGATTGCTCTTCTCCAGAATCAAGACTACATTGTAAATGCGCAATGCCCGATTCCGGGTCACTTGCTGTAAAGCGAGCTGTGATCTCGTATTGCCCAACGCCTCCTGGAGGTTCTTCAATGTTAAAATAAAAAATGAAAGGACCCGAAGGAGGGGTATCATCAATAACCACTTCCAGCGAAGCACTGCTTTCGGAGGAGATTCCCGCTTTGTTAACTGCTTTTACCGTGAGATAGTAGGTTTCTGTATTAAGGGCGTCTCCCACGTGTCTCGAGAACTCGCAAGTGAAGGGGAAGTTGTGTTTTGACCAAATTTCGGTTAATCCTATCAGATTGTCGCTTCCGCGAGTGGTTCCTACACAATAAGTGTAATGGTGTATACCGGAGTGAGGATCTGAAGACGGAGACCAGCTTGCATAAAGCTTTTCGTAGTTATCTCCGGTTCCCTGGTAGAATGTGTCTATTTCCGGCTCGGTCGGCGGTGACCCATCAACAACTATACCGTCCGAATAACCTGTTTCACTCCAGTTGCCTTCCCCATTCTTTGCTTTTACAGCGATATAGTAGGTTAGACTATCCTCCAGGGAAATATCTCTTATATTCAGTTCCGTCATGCCTCCGGCAGAGGTAAGGTTTAGTACGGTCGGTTCAAATAAGTATATACCACCACCAGTCATAGTTATAGACCCAATCGCATATTGATACTCCTGGATTCCTGACTCACCATCCCCTGAGATCCACCTCCCATAAAGCATATTATTGCTGGGACTGAAATCTCCTATATCTTCCACAACAGGAGTGCTCGGTGGGGTGTTATCTACAGGTAATTCCATCGGCGAATCATATTGCGACTCAGCGTCTTGACCCCATTCAAGAGATATGTTTCCCCTCCTGCGGGTAATGGTATAACCACCTCTTCCTCGAGCTCTAATTGCAGTCCAGTAGGTTCCGGAAAGATCGACGTTCTGTAGCAGGGCGAGGTGGGTATTCGTTTTAAGTCCCACAGAGCGGAATTCAGGCGACCCTGTACGAGCTATACGATAGGCATATTCCATAACCCCATCAGGATGTGAAGCTTCAAAATCAAAATTAACCTTTGCATAGCCAAGATCGTTTCTAACCTGAGCATTACCGGTGAATGATTCTATTGCCGGCACCTGGAGATATGAGCCGACCAGATCTCTTGCGTCCGCGTAGTATGATTGTAAAGCCCATCTACCTTCCTCGGGTACAACTCCCTCCACCGTTATTTCAGTTTCGGCAATCTGGAAATTCATATATTCTCGGGCTGCCGTGGCGGATGGAAGGGATATTAAAGCGTCCTGAATACCGATCGTTCCAAATGTCAGGGTAGATTCTTCTGTTTCACCGGTTTCAGAAGCAGTGCCGCTTGTTTGTGCATGATGGGCGAGTTGATCATAGAGGTCATACAATATTTCGTACAATCGTGATTGCCTGGTGTAGATACTGTCTAACCCTGAGGTGTAAGCACCCCAATTTTCATCAAGAGTATTCCTTGTTGGACCGAATACACCCTTTGCAACATCCTTGATACTTCCAATATTGTTAATGACAGATTGAAATCCAGCTTGGGGTATCCTGTACCATACATCAAGACCCCTTTCAACACAGAATTTTCTCCAGGCTCCTGTTTCGCCGAGCTCAGTTCTCCAGGCACTGGACGGTTGACTCTGGACTGTATCTTCTGGATCTGGAATCAACGCATTTATTAAAGCTACTCGAAGCTCTACAAAATAAATTAATTCGTCGAGAGAGAGCTCATCGGCTTGATCGCTTAGATAAACTTCAAAAGCCTGTTCGCCAGTTCCAGTTAGTACCCCAATGGAATTCTCCGAGAGAGTTTTTGCATTTTCTAAATAATCGAATAAGTGTATATAGTAGTCATTTAAATCCTCAAAACTGGAAGTATAATCATTGGCAAGAGAGAACACGGCTTGGTTCCCGGAGTAAAGCAGCTCATCGATCATGTCCACATTTGCGGTGAACTGATCGACCATCTCGTGTAGTTTATTCCTGTATTCCGTTATATCATCCCTGGTACCCTCTGCATTTTCTTTATTGGAATTTGCTTTTGATTCATCGAAGGCAAACCCGGTCTGGAAGGTCAACTGTTCTCCATCAACCGTTCTGGTTTCATAGGTGGGTGCGCCGACCGGGTTTACGACACCGATTTCCTGAATAGAGGGTAAGTCCCCGGTAAGCAGATTTTCATATTGCTGGAGGGTTCCGTTAACAGACTCGGTTTTGCCACCGAGTGCTTCAATGGATTGAGCAATATTATCCTCCTCAACGCTCAGAGCATCTTTACCGTTTTTCATTGAATTGGTTGCAGGAGAAATTATATCATTCAAGGTACTTTCCAGTTCATGATTATAGTGAGGACCATATTCGTAGTCCGCTGTATACAATGCAAGGAATGCAAATTGTACATAAATATTTCCGGTTAAGTTATTAATCAATTGCTGCCCCGCGGCTTCAATCTGTTCATTGCTCATATCGGCAAGGGAGTTAAAGGCTTCATCCATTTTCCCCTGAAGGTTATCTATCTTTGATTCCATTTGACTCGACATATTCTTTGCGCTTGAAATCAGGTTATCGTATTTGGAGTTTCTGCCCTCCCCTCCATCGAAACCATTACTTCCGGCACTGATCCACAGACTACCGTTGAAAACCTCGACCCAGAAGATTTCTGCACTGAAATGCCCAACAGCATAGATAAGAAAATCAGGACTCCCTATAAAGGCGCCCTCGAGCCCGCCGGAAACACCTACAAGCCCGCCCAATATCTCGCCGTGAGCGTACAGACTTGCGTAGGCACCCCAGCTCACGTTTCTCTGGTACCAGAACATGCTTTCAAAATCGATACCTCCGGAGAGAACGTAGATATTAAAGCCTGCATGAAATTCCGCTGCAAGCATAAATCCAGGAGCACCCAGGAAGAAATCTAAACCGAGTTCCGCAAGGTCGATAGCGGGTATCAGGGTTACATTGCCGCTTAATTCCACTCCCCAGACGTCCTCTCCAAAAACATATATTAGACCCTCTCCATTTCCTTCTATGAGTCCGTAGAACTTGACTTCCGTATAAAAAGTACCTGCCAGGTATGCCGGGTTCCAGCTTACTTCAAGACCGAAATAACCCCAGCATTTATCTTCAAGAGCCCAGATTTCCGCATCGATAGACCAGTAGTTTTCTGTTAAAGCCATTAATGCATTCCCCCTAACGAGTTCCGGTTCTGCCACATACATATCTGCGTATAGAAGTACAGCAAAGTTACCAGGGCTGGGTTCTATTTCGTTGTAATTTACATTATCTTTGTAGTCATCACTGAAACCACACATAACTTTCACAATATCTATATCAGCCGGGTCTGGATTATAAAAGAAACCGCCGCCGACCCCAGTTAAATATACGGGGGGAACGACAGGGATATCCAGCCCCGAAGCTGCCAGGAAGAGGCCGAATGTAGGTTCATTAGCATTATTTTTTCCAATTTTTCCAACCGCGATTCCCTTTATATCGTTGGGAAGTTCAACTGAACCGGCAAGCCTTAGAAGTTCTCCCGTGTATTCAATGTCGGCATGGAGTTTGACGCTTCCCCCAATATCTGCTTCAACGCCGTTTAAAAAGAAGTTTGTGTCACTATTTTTCTCGAAGATAAGAAGTCTGTCAAATTCACCGCTGAAGACTGTTGAGCCGCCGTAACCCACAGAAACCGAACCATTTAACTGGGAATAGCTATCGACCTCTATCCCTGTTGAATCTATGCTGCCGTCTCCTTCCCTCATCTCCTCGTCACTTGATGTATTCTTTTTAAGGTTGAGTGTGGTTGGACTCTCGCTAAAACCTATGGAACCAACAGAAACATTAACCACGTCCTTGATATTAAGCTCTCCACTGCAATTCTCTAAATTGATAAAGCCATTATCATTAACCAAAAGGTTTGCAAATCCGATACTTCCGTCCACACCCGCAAGATTTACCCCAAAGCTGCCGGACAGGCAAAACGCAAAAGGATTTGCCTCAATGCCAAAGCTTTCTATGTTGCAGTTGAGTACTTCGAGGTCTATATTCTTACCCTGAAGTACATTCCCGAGATACATGGTTTTCCAGTCAACATTTCCGTCGAAATCCACTGTAATTCCCGGATTAATGGGATTTATATCTCCCAGAGATATTTTCGTGGTGTCATCTGTGGTGGGGAAATATAAATCGGCAACCAACCGTACTTCACACGAATCTTTTTTTAACTCTCCGTCACGGATGCTTAATTGAAGACCCAGGTAGGTGAGGTCAAATGTGGTGATCCAGAAGTCAAATTCAGTATTATCCCCATTAATGCCTGAAACCTCGGGACCTATGATATCCATACCACCGGTTACATCTCCATCCATATTAATGGTCAGATTGAATAAGCGGGTACCAAGTATTTCAAATGGCTCAGGCAGGTTTATCCTGCCTTTACTTAGAAGTACCCAATCCTGCGGAGATTGGGTTGAAATTGTTAAAGTGTCAAGTAAAACATATTCATTATCTGGAATAAAGTGGAATGGATCTGACAGAGCAAAATTACCGCTTAAATTGAATTCCTGCTTGGTGATATCAT
>CAZALG010000106.1:0-7033 GCA_964485935.1 uncultured bacterium
TTAATTCTTCTATTCATATTTATAGGCATTGCTGGTATTTTCTCAACGGCATTCATGTTTCTCGTGATAAAACCTATGCAATTTGGAATATCTTATCTCAATCTTAAAGCAGCAAGAGGAGAAAAACTTGAAATAAAGGAAATGTTTACCCCTTTCAAGGATTTCTGGAATGTTGTACTTGCCGGTTTCTTAACAACGCTCATAGTTGTATTCGGTACGCTTTTCTTTATTATACCCGGTATTATTTTCGCATGTAAGCTCATATTTGTCCCTTATTTGGTTGTTGATAAAAAAATGAAAGCGACGGACGCGATAAAAGAAAGCTGGGATTTGACAAACGGACATGCCTGGAAAGTATTTGGTATTGGCGTACTCGCCGGTCCAATTATCATTGCCGGGTATATTTGCCTTTTCGTAGGTGTTTTTATATCTATGATGTGGCTTTACATCGCATTTGCCTCCCTGTATCACGCAGTTTGCCTGGAAAAAGCGCAGGATTAACCACAGAGAGCATAGAGAAAAAAGAGCACGCAGAGATTTTTTGTTGTTTACCCCCCACAGCACACAATTATTCTCACACAAAGACACAAAGATCACAAAGTTTTTATTTCTTTTTTTTACTACTAACTACTCTCTACTCACCACTATACTATGTCCCTATTTAACGCCCCAAATGCATGTATACAGCTCTCTAACAATACAATCATTGTTTTTCATGTCTTCTTCTATCTTTTTAATCCCTTTCTTATAACTTTTATCGCTTATAAGGCGTATTGAAGAAAAAGCTTTATTCTCAAATTTTTGGAAAACTTCTTCACTCATTTGATATTCTCTTTCCGTATGAGTTATTTCGATTCTTTTAAATCCGTTATTTTTCATATTTTCTACGATTTTATAAACGCTAGGATATCTTTTCCTCTCAATTTCTAATGATTCGGGAAAATATTTTGTTATTGTTCTGTTTTCTAAATCTTCCTTTGAATCAGTTATCGTTAACATAATACTATCTTTATTTAAAACCCGCTGAATTTCTTTAAAATAGTGATTTAAATCTTTTGCATAATGAATCACATCGATTGAATATGCTAAATCGAAAAAATTATCATTATAATCAAAGCTACTATGTAAATCATTAATACTCAAATTTAATCCCGGATTTTTTTTATTTGCTTCATCTATCATACTTTCGGAATTATCAAAACCATAAGAATCACACTTTAATTGTTGCGTTAACGCATATAAATAATCAGCAGTACCACACCCTATTTCCAATATTTTTTTGATATTTTTATCCTTTACCTTTTCTAAAATATAATTTATAACAGCAGGGCTTGCACTTCTATATACTGAATAATCTTTCGAGATATTATCATAATCAATATTATAATTCATTAGATAAGAATATTGTATTTAAACATCCTTGTCAATGTTTTTGTGTTTAGTTGGTTAGTTGGACTGTGGGATTGTTGGATAGCAATTTTAGGATATAGGATATAGGATTTAGTAACAACAATAATAAAAAAATCAGTGTAAATCCGTGGCTAATTATACCTTGAATTTATCCCCTTTCCTCATATATTAAAAACAATGAAAGTCACCTTAATAGATTACGATTCAATTAAAAAAACTATAATAGCGGCTCGGACCTCGCATGGGTCAGAATCAGACAACATGGGTCCAAAGGATAAAAAATTAATTCGAAATCTCATAAAATGGAGACATACGTCGATTTTCGAACATTGCGGTTATACTTTCAAAATAGAAGGAGTTTCCCGTGCCCTTCTTCAGGAACTTGTACGCCACAGGATGGCAAGCTATACGGTACGCTCGACAAGATATACTTTAAAAGACCTGACAAAAGATAAAGATATAGAAAAGGCAAAAAACCCTGCCGGATATAAAAAAATCGTAGAAAGATACTGCGTTGTACCCGATTTACCCGATGTTGCCTTAAAAAAATTCTACGAAACAACGGCACAGAACTTAAAACATATATTACTATTTTTGTCAAAATATAAACTTTCAAATGACCTGATAAAGTATCTTCTCCCGGAATCCTTTAAAACGGAACTGGTTATGACTCTGAATGTACGGAGTTTCAGGAATTTTTTGAAACTCAGAACCAGCAAAGCAGCCCTCTGGGAAATCAGAAAGCTTGGGTATCTAATGTATAAATCTATCCCTAAAGATCACAAAATATTGTACGAAGACCTGGAAATAAAAGAGATTTACCCATAAGATTATCCACCCACGTCCAAAAATTATTTCCAAACTGAGAGATAAAAAACACGGAGAAAGA
Organism: uncultured bacterium; assembly: GCA_964485935.1. Lineage (GTDB taxonomy): Bacteria > Hydrothermota > UBA3072 > UBA3072 > UBA3072 > JAFGHJ01. The sequence continues at coordinate 2,300 of CAZALG010000106.1, forward strand.
TAGGATTATAAGCCACACCAAGATATCGGTTTTTAAGTACTGGTCAAAATAGTGCATGGAGACTATTTCTATAAACAACAAACCTCTCCTAAGGGATTGACATAAATGAGAATTAAAATATACTTAAAAAGGAGGAAATTTAATGAAATCTTCTTTACTTTTAATTTCTTTATCGACCCTTCTAGTGGCCAGTAGTACAATTAATAGCAAATATAATCAAGAAACTTTTAATCAGGTAAAGGTTAGAGATACATCATCATACGACAACTGTGAAATATTAGGTCATTTTGGGAAAGACTACTGGGGGTATAATTCCGTGTATATTCAGGATAGTTTTGCTTTAACAGCTAAAAAGTATTATTTTGAAATAATTAATGTTAAAGATTCTTCAAATCCTGTTCTTCTAGGAAAAATGAAGTGTCCCTATATTGTTAAGGATATATATTCTGAGGATTCACTCGCATATGTGGCAACCGGAGACAGCGGCTTAAGAATCATAGATTTTTCCGACCCGCGGAATCCCCATGAGGTGGGATTTTTTAATTGCGGCGAGGAAGCAATATCAGTGTATAAAAGTGGGGAATTTGTATATCTATGTTACTACGTTTACGCCCAAAAAGATGAACTTCGGATAATTGATGTATCTAACCCAGAGATACCTTTGGAGGTCGGCTATACTGATACCTGTAGGATTTGTAAAAGTATAGTCGTAAAAGATACTTTAGCTTATGTAGTTGCTGGGGAAGATGGTTTGATAATTTTAGACGTCTCCAATCCTGAATCTCCCCAACAAATAGGCTCCTATAATATCTCAATTGAGGTAATTGATATACAGGTCAGGGGAAACGAAGCTTACATTATAACACATAGTTCTGCGAATACCCCATCTTTTATAATACTCGATGTCTCAGACCCGGAATTACCAGTAGTAAAAGCGGCAATACAATTCGATAATTCCTATTTCTGTAGAGCACTACAGATTTTCGATACTTTAGCATATATTGGAGATAATATGGGAGGATACGATGATGGACGTGTGCATCTCGTCAGCATACAAGACCCCTACTCACCTGTTTACCGAGGTTATTATACTCATATAACAAGCTGTCTTGCTCAAAGAAATGCCACTGGAGGAAGTATTAGCGATTTATTTGTTAAGGACGATCTTTTATATATTCTTAATACCCTTGATGGACTTCGCATAATTGATATTTCTAACCCTTCAAGTATGCGAGAAATTGAATTTTACGATAATGTGGATATGCTTTTCGATGTAGACGTTTCGGATACTCTTGCCTATATTGCTGACGGAGGATACGGACTTAAAATTTTAAATGTCGCAGAACCAGATTCAATTAAAATTATAGGAGCCTATGATACACTTCCCGTAGTTGATATCCATTTAGTCGATACTCTTGTATATCTGGCTAATCCTAATAGAGGAATGAGTATAGTTAATATCAAAAATCCCTCCAATCCAATAGGAGTTAGTTCTCTCATTATACCGAGTTGTAACCCAAAATCTATTTTTAAATCAGGGTCTTATGCATACATTGCTGACAAGGGAAGTTACAGTCTGAGAATAATCAATGTTTCAGACCCCTATTCTCCGGTAGAAGCCGGTACTTATAGTTTTGATTATATGGTTCATGACGTTTTTGTAAAAGATACCTTTGCATATATTTTAACCCATAAGAGCTATGAACCTGAACCGTATGACCCTTCTGTTCGTGACGAACTAAGAGTGATAAATGTCTCCAATCCGGCCTCACCTCAACAAATTGGTATTTATCAGGCCACCGGCTACAGTGCAGGCGTTAGTCTCAGTTTATTCGTAAGGGACTCAATAGCTTATGTAAGTCAGATGGGAGGAGACTTCAATCTGTTCGACGTATCGCCTCCAAATAACCCAACACTTATTGGTAGCCATGAGAGAGGACTTAGCTGTGATGTACACGTTGTAGATACCCTTGCATACACGGTCGGATACAATAGAATGGATGTTTTCAATATCAATGACCCTACGAATCCTGTTCTTGAAGGTTTTCATGGTCTCCCGAGGGACCTCGACATTCTTCCAGTTAATATAGAAGGAATATACTCAGAAGACGGATTAATTTATGCGGCAGATAGGGCATACGGACTTTTTATTATGAGATATGATACAGCCTTACCTGGTGGTGTTATTGAGAAACCCACCCCTGAAGAAGAAATATTCCTGGTTCCTTCTATAGTAATTGGAAATATTATTGAAGTAAAATGTGAAATAGATAAAAACTTTAATATAGAAATATACGATATAATGGGAAGAAAGATAAAGATAGCAAATTCAGAACCAGGAAGAAATACTATCAATGTAGACGTATCTAATATAACCTCGGGAGTTTACTTTATCATGATAAAAGGATCTGAGAGTAAAATTGTCAAGAAAGTTAGTATTATCAGATAAATACCTTAAACGTACGAAGTTTAAGAAACTTTCTAAAACTCAGAACCAGTAAAGCAGCCCTCTGGGAAATCAGAAAACTTGGCCTCTTAATGTATAAATCTATTCCTAAAGATCACAAAATCTTGTACGAAGACCTGAATATTGAGACCTTAACCCCGTAGCACTACCAAGCAACTTTTTCTGCAAAAAATATCCTATTTCACCAATCATAAAAATAAAATATCAAAATTCAAAAATCAAAATGACATATGAAAATGCAAAATTATTCCTTACACTACCCAAAAGAATTAAAAAATATTTATTTTATCCTTTGATTAGTTTCTCCTTTGTTTTTCAATTCATTTTTGAACTTTGATTTGTAATTTTGCTTTTTGGTATTTAATTTTTGCATTATAGCGGCTCTGCCGCTTTAGTATCTCGTCGACAGAACAAGGCTCAGTGCAAAGACGACTGCCAGCACCCACATAATCGGGTGGATTTCCTTACTTCTACCTGAAAAAAGCTTCATAATTGGATAAGAAACAAAGCCGAGTGCCATACCGTGGGAGATATTATAGGTCAAAGGAATACCGATTAAAACTAGAAAAGCAGGGATTGCTTCTGTTACATCGTCCCATTTTATATTCGCGACACTTTTAATCATAAGAGCTCCGACTAGAACCAGCGCCGGTGCTGTCACAGGATAAAAGGTACTACTTCCAACCTGATAGCCTCCACCAATCGCCTTTACAAGGGGATAGAAAAATATTGCAAGAAGGAAACAAGCAGATGTAAAAATAGTAGCTAAACCGGTTCTTCCGCCTTCACTTACTCCAGTCGCGCTTTCAATATAACTGGTAACAGTGGAAGTTCCAAACAAACTGCCCGCAACTGTACCTATCGCATCCGCCATTAAAGCCCTCCCCGCTCTTGGTAGATTACCATTATTATCAAGTAAATCCGCGTGTGAACTTACCCCTATCAAGGTTCCCACCGTATCAAAAAAATCCAGAAGAAAAAGAACCAAGATAGGCACAATATACTCCCAATGGAGAGCTCCTAATATATCCAGTTTAAAAAATGTAGGCGCCATCGAAGGAGGTTTGGAAATTATTCCTCCAAATTTAACTATACCCATTGGAATACCTATAATAGCAGTAATAAGTATCCCCCACAAAATTGCGCCTTTTATTTTCCTTGCGTATAAGAAAAATATAATAATAAGACCGATAAAAAACAGTATAGTATAATTGGTATTTAAACTACCAAGAGTGACCAGTGTCCCGGGGTTACCTTCGATAACTCCCGCCCATTGAAGCCCTATAAAAGTAATGAAAATTCCTATACCCGCGGCAATTGATTTCTTTAAGCTTTCCGGAACCGTATTTACAATTGATTCCCTGACTTTAAAAATGGTTAATATTACAAATAAAATACCTGAAATAAAAACGATTCCAAGAGCTTTTTCCCAGACTACTCCCATTCCAACGATAATTGTAAATGCAAAGAAGAAATTTTCTCCCATCCCCGGAGCAAGAGCTATAGGATAATTGGCGTAAAGACCCATAATAAGCATAGCAATAACGGAAGAAATTATCGTTGCCATCATAACCGATCCAAAATCCAATCCCGCCTGAGAAAGAATAACAGGCTGAACAAAAATTATATAAGCCATCGTCATAAATGTTGTAACACCCGCGACAGCTTCAGTCCTCAGGTTAGTATTATGTTCCTTGAGTTTAAAAAAATCCATCTATCTCCTCCTTATCTTAATAATATTTTATACGGTTAGTGAAACGTCATTAAATAATATTGCCGGAAATGTACCCATATAATCCGGATGATACGTATCCTCGATAGCGACAACATTTTTCATGGTATCATATATATTACCCGAAACCATTGTATCTTTTACATGCCCGATTATTTTTCCGTTTTCCACATATAAACCAGGATCTACACCGATTGAAAAATCACCGTTCGGGATATTACCGCTATGCGCTCCAAGTGCGCCCGCAATTATTACTCCTCTATCTATCAAAGACAAAAGCTCAGTAAAGCTTTTATTCCCCGGTTTTATATATAGATGCGAAAGGCTAGGAACCGGCTTCATAGAAACTGTCTCTCCACCCCACACAGCAGTTTTATACCCATGTCCGGTTGACCGGGCACCCATTTTCTCTGCATAATAAAGATCGTAATAGAAGTTTTTCAACACACCTTTATCTACCAATTTAAAATATTGACAGGTAACACCTTCATCATCAAAACTTCGAGCATCCGGCATCTTATCGTTAAGAGGATCA
>CAZALG010000107.1:0-7007 GCA_964485935.1 uncultured bacterium
GTTGTTGAAATATATATTAAAGAGATTGATGAAATTATTAGAATTTTAACCTCAATTGTAAAATCCAGTAAAGAGAAACTATAAGAAATTTCTAATTCATAATTCAACATTCAAAATTAACACCTTTCAACACTCAAAATTCAACATGTTCTAACGACTTAACAGTCTAACCATTAAATCTACTTGTAATCTGTGGTTTATTTTAGCGGCTTTGCCGCGTTAAGCTATCTAAGTTTTCTTAAGACTTTTTTAGAAACCTCTTTAAGAGGGTCAAAAACCCCAATCCCCTCGGTCGCAACACCCTCGCAGGAAAAAACGCCCCTGGGATTAAGAGCATCTTCCAACTCGCTAATAGAAACGATATTAGGCAGATCTCTCTTATTGTACTGAATAGCTAATGGTATCTCTTCAGATTTTTTATGGTACTCAGCTAAATTATCATCAAGGTTTTCTATAGAATCAATATTATCTTCAAATCGCTCGATCTGAGAATCGGCAACAAATATAAGACCGTCCACGCCCTTCAATATAAGTTTTCTGGAAGCATTATAATAGACCTGACCGGGAACGGTATACAGATGAAAATGCACAGAGAAACCTTTAACTGTTCCCAAATCTACAGGTAAGAAATCAAAGAAAAGTGTTCTATCCAGTTCAGTATCCAGACTCATTAGTTTTCCCCGGCTGTCAGGATTCACCTTCGAATATATGTGTTTTATATTGGTGGTCTTACCGCCAAGTCCCGGACCATAGTAAACTATTTTACAATTTATTTCTTTTGAAGAATAATTAATAAGCGCCATTTACACTCCGTATCACTCAAAAAGACTATCTAATTCCGTTTCTGCTTCACTAATAAATTCATCATCAACAGCCCCCGAATATTCACTCTCGAGCGTCTGGAATATCCTTTCAAACATACCTCCAATTTTTTCAGCCGTCTTTTTAACCTTAATACGCACCAGCCCCAGGGTTGTTTCCTTCGTAAATATAACCGCAAGTATAACTTTATCCGCAATTAAAGAAACATAAATACTCTTTCTCTCTCCCTGATGAAATAGGGTAGAAAAATCATGCTCTCCTATTAGATCCGCAAGGTTGGAAGTAGCCGCGAAATCAGCTGCTGAAAGGGTAGCAAAAGACGGAATATCAATAGAAGAAACATTACCGGCTGAAGTAATAAGTTGTCCGGCTTTATCAATCAGTAAAACTGAAACAGATTTAGTTTCTCTGCAAAGTTCCTCTAAACTATCTTTGATAATCTGGAACTCTCTCTCAAATACAGTTTCTTTATCCTCGGGCATCTAAAGACCAGCCTCCTCCAATTTCTTCAATCTTTCCCATCCGGCATCTACTTCATTCTGAATTTCTTCAATAATTTTCTTATTCCCGTCTTTAAATAGATGTCTGAATCTTCCCTGCAATTTCAACCATTCTTCAACAGGAACAACCTTTTTAGGATCTCTTGTAATTTTATGTACTCCGTTTTCCACTTCGTACAATGGCCAGAATCTTGATTTAACAGCCATATCGGCAATCTTCATGGTATTTTCTTTCTTATAATACCATCCAAGCTGACAGGGCGCAAAAACGACGATAAACTTTGGGCCCTTAATTGAAAGAGCTTTTTGCACCTTACCCATGTAATCTCTCCAATCTGAGATGGATGCCTGAGCGACATAGGGAATATTATGAGCAGCCATAATTTCCGTAAGGTCTTTTCTTTTTCTGGTCTTACCGGGTATCACTTTTCCTGAGGGAGAGGTAGTAGTGCTGGCTCCGTACGGTGTCGCACTCGACCTCTGAATACCGGTGTTCATGTAAGCCTCATTATCATAACAGATATAGAGCATATTATGCCCACGTTCCATCGCTCCCGATAAAGCCTGCAAACCAATATCGTAAGTTCCCCCATCTCCGCCGAAAGCTATTAAATTGATATCCTTTTTTATCTTTCCTTTCCTTTTTAAAGCCTTGTAAGCAGCTTCGATACCACTCATTGTAGCTGCAGAATTTTCAAAAAGAGAATGCATATAAGGCACTTTCCAGGCTGTGTATGGAAATATCGTAGATACGACTTCCATACATCCGGTTGCAAAACTTACCACCGTATCCTTACCCGAAGCCAAAAGTGCCTGTCTTACTGCTACTGCCGGACCGCAACCCGCACACGCACGATGCCCGGAGGCAAAAAGATCTTCTTGTTTTGATAGTTCTTTTAAATTCAAACCCATAAAGCCTCCTACTCTCTCACACCTAAATAATTGTTTCTCGCCAATTTCTTTCCTTTTTCCACTTTCTTCAAATCATCAAAGACTTTTCCGATGTCTTCCGGGGTGGTATCCCTTCCACCCAATCCATATACATATCCGTAAGTGTCGGGCTTTTTTCTCTCATCGAAAAGCGAAGACCTGATTTCCGTAAAGAGAGGAGCTCCGAAACCGCTCATTCCCTCAGCTCTATCCATAACACCAAGGTATTGTACACCCTTTAGTGCCTTATTTATTTCTTCTGTTGGCCAGGGTCTAAAAGAGAATATCTTAACAAGACCCACTTTTTCCCCATTGGCTCTAAGACTATCCACCACCTCTTTAGCAGTTCCCGCAGTAGAACCCATTAAAACAACAGCTCTCTCCGCATCTTTCATTTTATATTCTTCTATAAGTTTATATCTCCTTCCAAACTTATTACCAAAATCCTCAAACACCTTTTTTATTACTTTATCTGCATCTTTCATCGCCTGCGCTTCTGACCTTTTATGTTCAAAATAATAATCCTGCAGGTCAAGAGGTCCAACAGTAATCGGATTATCTGTATCCAGAAGGTTAAATGGAGTTTTATGCTTGCCGAGGAAAGTCTGCACTTCCTTGTCTTCCAACATATCAATTCTCTGGAGAGAATGAGAAAGAATAAAAGCATCTGCTGATACCATGGCAGGCAAAAACGCCTCTTCTGAAATCTTCATTGCCTGGATGACGAGGTCATAAGCTTCCTGAGAATCTTCGGCATAAAACTGCATCCATCCCGTATCCCTCTGATCCATCGTATCGGAATGATCACAGTGGATGTTAATCGGAGCCGATAGGGTTCTTGCTATTTCACAAATTACCATCGGAAGCCGCAGTCCGGCAGTAACAAAAAGTACCTCATTCATAAGAGCAAGACCCTGAGATGCCGTAGCGGTCATAACTCTCGCGCCAGCTGCAGCCGCGCCGGTACAGGCACTTGCCGCTGAGTGTTCTGATTCTACGGGAACAAATTCAGTATCGACCAAACCATCCGCGACAAACTGTGAAAATATCTGAACAATTTCCGTTGAAGGAGTTATCGGATAAGCAGCAACAACATCGGGATTTATCTGTCTCATCGCTTCCGCCATAGCTTCATTGGCAGTTTTAGCTGCAATTTTCATTCTTTCTCCTCGTCGACCATCTCTATGGCATTAACAGGACACCCGGAGGCACAAATCCCGCAGCCTTTACAATAATCCAGATTAAAACCTTTCATTTCTCCGTCTTTAACAATAATAGCGGAATCAGGACAGGAAATCCAGCAAATCAAACAATTAGTACATTTTTCTTTATCTACAGCCGGTTTCTTTCCTTCTCTCCAATCACCGGTTTTAAACTTTCTGCTGGAGCCGGGTTCAACAATAATCGCACCTATAGGAAGTTCTTCCCAACCTTCCTTCTTTTTAGCCATTAGCCTTCTCCCTTCGTCTCTTCATGAGCAGTTTTTATAGCTTCCATATTTTTTGTGACTATTTCTTCCGGTTTACCTCTGAATTTGATCTTCAATTTATGCTCGATACTCTTAAGCATTTTCTTGTAATCCAGAATATCCGAAACTTTAGATAAAGCTCCGAGCATCGGAGTATTGGGTTTATTCAGTCCTATTTTGTCCATAGCTATTTTTGAAGCATCAACAGTATAAACCTTTATTTTTGGACCAACTGACAATCTTTTTCTTATTTCTGCAGGCGAATCAGAAGTATTAACTATAAGAATACCACCTTCCCCCAGACCTTTAAGTACATCCACCGTATCAAGCAAACTCGGGTCGAGAACCAGAACAATCTTTGGACTGTCAACACCGCTGTGCAATCTTATAGGTTTTGCACTCAAACGGTTAAAAGCACTAACCGGTGCGCCGGTTCTCTCCGGACCGTACTCGGGAAATGCCTGAATATACATACCTGTATCAATGGCAGCTTCTCCATAAAGCAAAGCGGCTGTCTTTGCACCCTGGCCTCCTCTACCGTGCCATCTAATCTCGATTAAGTCCTTAGCCATTATTTAACTCCCTTTTTAGTCAAATCTATACAGTATTTCCTTAATGTCAAGGTTTTTTCCTACACTTTTAGCAAAAAATTTATTTTTTTGACTTTCTCGCCTGTTTTTTCCTGAAACGCCCTGACCATCGCGACATTCCGAACGCCAATTTTGACTAATTCCTCGACTACATCAATATCTATTCCACCGATAGCCACAACAGGAATATTGACGCTTTGAAGTACTTCCTTTACACACGAAATACCAATGGGTTTATATTTTTCCTTTGTGGGAGTGCTGAAAACAGGACCGATTCCAATATAATCGGCTCCGGCTTTCTCCGCCTTTATTGCCTGCTCTAAAGAATGCGTGGAAATTCCTATAATAAAATTATCAGGCGTTATCTCTCTTGCTCTAGCAAGCGAAACATCATCCTGTCCGAGGTGAACACCATCAGCTCCCGACTTATGCGCAATATCGATATAATCATTAACAATAAATAAAGAATTGAAATCCTTTGTAACTTCCCGAATTTTCAGAGCGGTTTCCAGTATTTCTTTTCGGGTGGAATTTTTATCTCTATATTGGACAATGCGGGCTCCGCCGCGACATGCCTCACGGGCAATTTTTAAATGATTTCCACTCGTTATAACGTAAGCACCAAATTGAGAAACCATAATATGTTATACCTTTAAATTGTGACTGATTTAGTCATAGGTCACGAGGGCGTGTTGCCGAAAACCGGTATAATAAAATAACACAGTTCAACATGGTCATTGCGAACTCTTCTTCATACCTTTCCACAGTGACGCAATCTCCGCGTATAGCTTATAATTAAGGAGTTTGATTCTATAACAAGAGATTGCTTCGCTAAAGTCGAGCAAGAGGATAAACTCGCAATGACATTGCCGATGAGCGAATAAACCCTTTGGGCAACACGCCCACGAGTCTTGAGTCATGAGTCAAAAAGATAAACAGAGGACCGAAGACCGACGACGGAAGACTGAAGACAAAAAATCTCTGTGCACTCTGTGGTTCCAACTCAGGATTTGGGATTTTGGGGGGCTGGATTTAGGGCCTCCCACTTATCACACACCACATATCACATACCACGTAACTTTCTCAGTTCTCACTTTCCTAATTTTTCTGAAATCAAATTCGCGACTTTCTCACCCGAAAGAAGCATACCCCCGAAGATGGGGCCCATGCGGGGAGCGCCCTTAACAGCATTCGCCGCCATACCGGTTACAAAAAGACCGGGGAAAACTTCCGACGCATTACTAACAGTCAATTCCTCTCCCCTATCAGCCCACATAGACATTTCGCCGATAACCTTACCCGTCCTGGTATCGAGCTTCGCGTCTATTTTCCTCGAAAGAACAGAACAAACTTCCGCGGGGTGTCCGGTTCCGTCAACAATATATTTAGCTCTTACTGTTAAAGGGTCAACGTGTAACCCAATATGTTCAATCGGAGACCACTGCAGGACAAGTCCGTTAACTTTTTTCTCGCCTTTCTCTTCCCTGAACATAACATCTACAACTTTAATAAGGTTAAATATTTTTACGCCTGATTTCACACATTTCGATATTAAAGTTGAAGCCAGTTCAACGCTATCTGCAGTATAATACCCTTCCTTGTTCTTCTCATATTCAACACCAGCCTTATCAAAAAGATGCAACGCCGAATCCTGCACAACAACCTCGTTAAACATCATTCCACCACCCCATACACCACCACCCGGAGCAAGTTTGGACTCAAAAATAACCGTTTTTATTTTCTTTTCGCCTAAAAGTATTCCTGCTATAAGATTAGAAGGACCCGCGCCAACAAGAGCCACATCCACCTCAAGCGAATCGAGTAATTTCTTATAGAAATTTCCAATAATCGCCTTCGATATTTCTATATCATCAAGCTTCATTTATCCTCCCTTGACTTGAAACTTAAGAATATACTCATCAAACATTTAATCAATTGATATTAAAACAATAAAAGGATTTGTCAAGACAAAACGTAGTTCCTAGTTACGGGTTTCAGGTTTCGCGTTTATAGAGAACAAAAAATTAACTCGAAACACAAAACTTTAAACCCGAAACACTAGTTCACACAAAGACACGGAGGGCACGGAGAAACACAACACTTCTCAATGTCTAATTGTAAATTGCAAGTTGGAATTTGTAAATTGAAAATTTAGAAACAGAATGAGAACGCAGATTAAAAAGGATTTTTTTACTCGAAACACGAAACCTTAAACTCGAAACTCCATTTTTACCACAGAGAACACTGAGATATTGCGCTATCCGCGGAGGGCGTACCGCTTTTTTCCTCTTGACTGGTTCTTTCATATAATTATAATATATATAACATGAAATGCTCAGTTCATTTAAATACTAAAAAAGGAGGTTAAAATGTTTAATAATTTACGTTTTGCAGGTATTATTGCTTGTTTACTTATGTTCGTATCCATTGATGTTTACGCGCAGCCCGATACACTCTGGACAAAGACTTATGGAGGGGCAGATAAAGATTATGGCTATTCAGTTCAACAGACCTCTGACGGAGGTTTCATCATTACGGGATATACAGAGTCATTCGGTGCAGGTGGTTATGATGTTTATCTCATAAAGGCCGACTCATCCGGGGATACTCTCTGGACAAAAACTTATGGTGGGGCAGATGCTGATTATGGCTATTCAGTTCAACAGACCTCTGACGGAGGTTTCATCATTACGGGAT
>CAZALG010000108.1:0-6970 GCA_964485935.1 uncultured bacterium
TCTTTCCCCGCCATCATTTCTGCTTCTCTCATCGCTTTAAGGATGGATTGAACTGTCTTATCTATGTTTATAACAATTCCTTTTCGCAAACCCTCGGAAGTATATTTGCCCACTCCTATGATATTAACCTTCCCTTCTTCAACTTCGGCAATAACAGAAGCAATTTTCGTTGTACCCAGATCCAATCCTACTACAACATCATTTTCTTCTCCCAATGCTTACCTCCTTAAAACCACCATATTTTTAAACCTAAAGTCAATTTTTCCCTTAAACTCACCTATATTATCTCTCAATATATATTTCAGTATTTCATACTTCCTCACGAATTCGTCGTTCCCCCAAATAACCTCAAAGCCAGAAATTTTTGTCGTTACTCCGCAGTAAGTAATCTGCACCTTATCGATATTAAATTCCTTCAGAATTTTAAAAATACCAAGTGCCTGCTCTATTTCTTCGCTTGTAATTGCTTTGCTTATTTTAACCACGGGCAAAGAATCGGCTTTATCATCAATAAAAATAAATCCTTCTTTATCTATAACTTTTCCGTCAGTATCAGCGATTCGGACTACCGGTACTCTCGGGGTAACAATAATATTTAATCTACTTAAAATATTTCTACTAAGATGAACCGAACTTACCCAGGAAAGAGATTCAATTGAATCCTTTAACTCATTTAAATCATCGAGTCCGGTTTTTTTAAATATTTCTCCGATTTCCTTCTTCCTATCCTCCGTAACTTCCATAGAATAACTTATATGAGCTTTCCCTATAGGAAGGGAAACTACCAGTATTTTGTATAAAAAATACATTATCAATAATATCAATAAATAGCGAATTCTAAATATGGATTTCTTTTTCTTTGCCAATTATTTTTACCTCCAACTCTAAGCCAACTCCCGAATTTTTTTTAACCTTATCTCTAACCTTTCCGATTAAATCAATAAAATCTTCTGAAGTAGCTCCAGGTGCGGTGATAAAAAAATTGCAATGCTTAAGAGAAACCTTTACGCTTCCAATATTCATTCCCTTGCATCCTGCTTTCTCAATTAATTCACCCGCAGAATGCCCTTTTGGGTTCTTAAAAACAGAACCACAAGTACCTATTTCTTCAGAAATAAACGGGTGTTTTCTTCTCCTGATTTCCATTATCTCTATAATTTTATCCTCTATATCCTTCTTCTCTTTTCCGTCAAATTTAAACTCTATATCAAGTACAATTTCATCCGAAAGACTGGATTCCCTGTAACCAAATTCGAATTCGGAAAGATTAAGCTCCCCACCATTTCTTAAAACTTTAGCAGTATTTATATACTCTCCTATCTCACAATCAAAAGCACTTGCGTTCATAACAGAAGCACCACCGACACTTCCCGGAATACCAATAAGCTCTTCAATACCTCCAAGAGAAGACTCTTTCGCAATTTTTATAACCTCAGATAAACTTGCTCCTGCCTCTGCAATCATTTTGACCCCATCAACTTCGATTTTTTTCATTTTTTCCGTACCAATAACTACACCGGAAAACCCCTCGTCTGAAAAAAGTATATTTGAACCTTTTCCTATAATCAAAACCGGAAGATTTTTTCTTTCTGCGAAAGCTGTTGCCTTAGAAACATCATCGGTATCAGAAGCCAAAAGAAAATACCTTGTTTTTCCTCCAAGATGCAGTGAACTGTGCAAGGACAAAGGCTCGTCTAACATAAGTTTACCTTTCACTTCTAATTCCATCGATTATATCCTCTGCGATATTATATATATTTCCCGCGCCGAGCAAAATTACCATATCACCTTTGGAAAGCTGCGGAACCAAAAACTTTGGGATTTCCTCTTTTATGCCGATATATTCAACATCTTTGTGTCCAAAATTCCTGCATTGGTCTTTAATAATTTCACCCGTAACTCCTGGTATAGGCTCTTCTCGAGAAGGATAAATATCTGTAACAATAACCTTATCAGCCTGGAAAAAAGCCTTACCAAATTCTTTTTTTAGCAATATAGTTCTTGAATACAAATGAGGTTGAAATACTGCAACTATTCTTCCGTCCCACCCTTCTCTTGCTCCGGCAAGAGTGGACTCAATTTCTCTCGGATGATGAGCGTAATCGTCTATAACAAGAATTCCTTTTTCAAATCCCCGTTTTTCAAATCTCCTCGCGATACCGGTACATTTGCCAATTCCCTCTTTAATACTCTCCGAATCGACTCCTAATTCCAAAGCTACAGAACAAGCAGCTATAGCATTTAGAACGTTATGTCTACCGGGAAGATTAACCGGAATATTTTTTATATTAACTCCGTTTGAAACAAGATCAAAACTATGGGAGAAACCTTCTCTTTTTATATTCGTTCCTTTCACGTCTGCATTTGGAGATAATCCAAAAGTTATTACTTTTCTCTCTATTTCCGTAAGAATAGAGAGAGAAACTGGATCATCCATAGAAAGATGAACAGCCCCATAAAATGGTACCGAATTTGCGAATTTCTTAAATGTATCTTTTATATCATCGAGGTCTTTATAAACATCGAGGTGCTCGAGATCGATATTCGTAATAATCGCCACTGTAGGAAATAATTTCAGAAAAGAACGGTCACTCTCATCGGCTTCAGCTACAAGATACTCACTTTCACCCAACCTCGCATTATTCCCAGTGCTCCTGAGTATTCCGCCAACGATTATAGTAGGATCAAGTTCTTTTTCTCTTAAGATAGACGCTACAAGAGATGTAGTCGTAGACTTACCGTGCGTACCTGCAACAGCTATAGAAAACTTGATTCTCATTAATTCAGCCAACATCTCAGCTCTTCTGCTTATTGGTGTATTTGTTTTCTTAGCCTGTTGTAATTCTACATTATCCTTAGACAATGCCGAGGTATAAACTACAACATCCGCATCACCAACATTATCCTTATTGTGTGGTATTGAAATCTTTACACCTAAATTCTTAAGTCTCTTGGTATTTTCAGAATTTTTGATATCACTACCTGTGACCTCAAAACCCATATTCCAGAGTAATTCGGCAATACCGCTCATACCGATACCGCCTATACCAATGAAATGAATTTTTTTAAACTTTCCGAACATTTCTTAAAATCCTCTCAATTATCTTATCTGTCGAAGTATTTTTATCAACGCTTATTTTTTCTCCATAAAGCGTCTCAATTAATTTCGGAAAATTTTCCACATCCGCTTCTTCTTCCCTCCTTATTATTATATTATTTCTTTTAAGCGCAAGTCTTTTTGCATTAAAAAATTGATGGTCTTTAAAAGCATATGGATAAGGAACCAAAACCGCAGGTATGCCAGTATTTTCAACCTCCGCAGTAGCTAAAGCTCCCGCTCGTGAAATAATCACATCGCTTATGGCATAAGCGAGATCCATTCTATTTATAAACGAAAATTGTCGAACCCACTGCGAGTCAGCGGCTATTTCAAATTTCCCTCTCTGAATAATAAATTGCCAGTCTTTACCCATTAAAGGAACCAAATTTTCTGAAAGCCTTGCAAGAAACTCTGCTCCACGGCTTCCACCCATTACCAGTAATGTTTTCTTACCGGGCATTAGAGAAAAATAATTAATTGCTTCCCCATATTTACCTTCCGTCAAATCCTCTCTTAAAGGAATGCCTGTAACAATTTTTTTCTTTCCCTTCAAAGCGGGAAAATCTCCCTCGTAGGGTAAAAACACTTCCCTTGAAAAACGAGAAAGCAAATTGACAGCCTTTCCGGGTTTTGAGTCCAGAACTAGAGTGAAAACCGGCACCCTTAAAATAACTCCTGCGAGACCAACAGGCAACGAAGCAAAAGCACCCGTATGAAAAACTGCACACACTCTTTTCTTTATTATCAACCAAACCGAGAAGAAAAAGCCGGGAACAAAACGGAAAATGAAAATAATTTTACCCACTAAATTTTTTCCCACCCATCCCACTGTCGGCAAAAGAAACATATCCTTCATAGTAACGAATTCTTTCTCGAGTCCGGAACTGCTTCCTATATATATCACTCCGAACCCTCTATTTTCTATTCCGCGAGCGACTGCGAGAGCCGGAAAAATATGCCCTCCTGTCCCTCCGCCCGATACGATTATATTTTTTCTCGATCGAGACAATAACACCTCCTGCCATGTAAGCCATTATTAAAGCGGTACCCCCACTGGATATAAAAGGCAACGGTACTCCGGTAACCGGTACAATTCCGAGGGATACATAAATATGCAACAAAGCATAAACTCCTATAAATGAAACCAAACCTAATCCTAATAAAGAAGAATATTCGTTCGGGGCGCTTAGACTTGACTTCATAGCGCTTATCAAATAAATAACAAACAAGCCAACAATCAAAAGACAGCCCGTGAATCCTAATTCCTCACCAATTATTGAAAAGATAAAATCCGAATCCGGTAAAGGGATATAAAAAAACTTTTCCATTCCGCTTCCTAGGCCCAGCCCTGAAAATCCACCGTGGGAAATCGCCTGAACGGTAGCATTCACAGACTCACTATTAATGTGGTTATTGATTCTGCTAACTGCGTACCCCTCACGAGATATAAAAAGAACCCCGAAAAGAAGCATTATCGCGAAGAAAACCGCAACTTTAGCGTCATCAGTGCTATTCAAAAACAACATTATTGTACCAATAACTAAAGTCAGAAACGCCATTGAAATATCGGGCTGAATAATAATTAATCCCATAATAATTGAAATAACAAAAATCGAAATTCCGAAATCTCTCTTTTTCGCAAAGAAAATAACAAGAGCGAATTGGGCAAAAATCGAGGGCTGAAAAGAAAATCTTGTATTAAAAACCCTTATAGCCAACCATCTTCTCGCCCCATTGATTTCCAGACCATAAAAATATGTGAATACAAGTAGTAAACCCGCGAATATAAGAAAAACTAAATTAAATTCTTCCCAAAATCTTGGTTTTATTTTTGAAATGAGAAAAAACATACCAACACCAAAAACAAATAAAATTAACTGTTTGACAAAAGAAAACGGCACGACACTTTTGTAAACAGAAATCCCGGAACTTGCCGAGAAAACCATTATAAGCCCAAAAGCACCAAGTAATAAAGGGATAACTTCTACCAATCTTATTTTTATTCCATTACGTTTAACCATACATTTCCCGCACCACTTTTTTAAAGATATCTCCTCTTTCCCTGAAATCCCTGTACCAGTCAAAACTTGAAGCTCCAGGAGAAAGAATTATCCTATTACACTTCGAACTTAAAGCCTTCTCTACAGCATCTCTCATCGAAAAAGCGAAAACCCAATTTGTAAATCCGATATCTTTTAAGCTATCGGCAATCAACTCACTCGACTCTCCAATAACAATAGCAAATTTGGCGAACCTTTTGACGGCTTCCACTATAGGACTAATGTCATTAACTTTCATTCGTCCACCAACAATAACACATGAATCAGGAAAACATTCAAGAGATCGTAGTAAAGCAATAGGATTTGTACACATCGAATTGTTAATTATCCACATATCGTCTTTCTTTAAGACTGTCTCCATTCTGTGCTCGACTCCGGGAAACAAGCGAATTCTTTCCCGTACACCTTCCCAGTCCAAACCTATGATATTAGCAATAAGAGCTGCAATCATTCCATCTTCTATGAATGCGTCTCCCGGCATAAATAAGTCATCTTTACTGAAAACCTCTTTATCCTCTCTATCTTTAACAAAAACAGAGCCATCAAAATA
The DNA here is from genome assembly GCA_964485935.1 of uncultured bacterium. Taxonomy (GTDB): domain Bacteria; phylum Hydrothermota; class UBA3072; order UBA3072; family UBA3072; genus JAFGHJ01. Next base: position 5,711 of record CAZALG010000108.1, read on the forward strand.
GATATCACTTTTCTCCTTGAGAGAAAAATATAAACTTTTTGAAGACAAATTAAGAGCTGACAAGTTAGGGTCATCTCTGTTAAGTATTGAATAATCATCTGCATTCTGATTTTTAAAAATGTTTAATTTCACGTTTAAATATTCTTCAAAATCTTTGTGTCTATCCAGATGATCAGGAGAGACATTAACGATTGCGGAAATCCAGGGATGAAAATCTCGAATTCTCTCTAACTGATATGAAGAAACTTCTACAACAGTTATAAAATCACCTTTGCTCTTGGAAACAAGACTGCTCAAAGGTGTTCCCGGATAAATATTCCCTCCAAGAAGGATTTTGTCATTGAGCGATCCTTTTAGTATATGATGAGTCATTGCTGCAGTTGTAGTTTTACCATTGGTACCCGTAATCGCGACAAGCCTTCCTTTTAGATACCTTGAAGCAAACTCTATTTCCCCTACAACAGGTATCCCCTTTTCTCTGGCTTTTATAAGTATAGGAATATCCAAGGTTACACCAGGAGAAACAACTAACAAATCCATTTCAAGCAACTTCTCGGTATGTTTACCCGATTCATTGGGAAACGGTATAGCAGAAATATTCTGACTTAAATCACTTACAAAAGGTTTTTCTCCCAAACTTTCAATCAATTTTGAAACCGCCTTTCCGCTTCTACCAAACCCAATAACTCCAATCATTCTTATCCCTTTACCTTATTTTAAGCGTGCTGAGTCCAAGCAAAGCAAACATAATACCCCAAATCCAAAATCGAATTACCACTTTTGATTCTTGCCAGCCAATAAGTTGAAAATGATGATGAATAGGAGCCATCTTGAAAATCCGTCTGCCTGTTAATTTAAACGAAGCAACCTGAAGAATAACGGACAATGTTTCCATTACAAAGACTCCTCCAATCACCAATAACAAAAATTCATGTTTTAGGAGAATTGCAATTAACCCCAATATTCCACCGATAGCAAGAGAACCTGTATCACCCATAAAAATCTCCGCCGGGTGTGAATTAAACCATAAAAAACCAATGGAGGAACCAACAAATGCGGCGCAGAAAACTGTTACTTCTCCGCTTCCCGGAATGTAAAGTAGATTAAGATATTCTGCAAATTTTATGTTACCTGTAACATAAGCAATAACAGCAAAAGCTATAGTTATAATACTGGAAAGCCCTATAGCAAGACCGTCCATACCATCTGTTATATTAACTGCATTAGTTGTTCCTATTATTACAAAAATAATGAAAGGTA
>CAZALG010000109.1:0-6906 GCA_964485935.1 uncultured bacterium
CTGGATTCAAAAAAGGATCCTCAGCAGAGTGTGCATCACCTTTATGAAATTTCCAATCGACAAGTTGAAAATTATCACGGTGTTTTAAAAAAGTCTGAGAAAAAACATTGATAGTACTTAAAAAAACAAGCAAAAATGTAAACAATAAAGTTTTAAAATATTTCGCGTTTCTAAACGTTTCCAGATTATCATCCTCCATTTCCTTTGGAATTAAACTCTAATCAATATAACTTAAATCTATAACTCCGTCAAGTGAAAAATTTGGCCTGGAAAGTGAGAATCTCAGCCTTGACAAAATTATAAATATGCCTTACAATCATTAACTGCAAAACTTAAAGCTGATCTCAATTATAAGGGAGGTTACAATAAATAAAAAGAATATCTTATTAATGATGTTAACGGTTATCCTTGCATTATTATACTTATCTTGCTCTCTTAGTGAGAACGATAAACATGATAATTATCTAATAGACGATAATTTAGTTAAAGATAACGAAAATCTTGAGATTAAATTTCAAATTAATTCTATTGATACATCATGGTACGACGAACCTGTTTTCTTTGAAGATTTTGAGTCGGGCATGAGTGACTGGACAACCCGACGTTACTATCCAGATATATCTGTTTTCAGCATTCTAGGCAACGGTGGTATAGAAAATTCGCAGTGTCTAAGGATAATAAATGATGACTTTAATGATGCGTGTTTATACACTATAGTGGATCTCTCTCCTTCAAGTTATTACAATTGCATAGGCTGGATAAAATCAGAAAATATAGAATTAGCTGAAAATGCCAATATCGCTGGAAATTTCTGTATAATGGACTCATACTGGACTTCCGGAGATATAGACATATACGAATTTGATTGGAAACAAGTATATTTTACTTTTTCGCTTGATGGCAATATGTTGTTTCCCGGATTTGATCTTGAATCAATAAAATTTGGTTGTAGATTGGGTTTTTATTGGGACTTTGTTAAAGGAACCGCCTATTTTGATAATATTGGGATTTATGAACTGCTAAAATACGAATCTGAATACTTCACACTTGCAATTGAACCAATGGATAAGGATAGAATATCAGATGAAGCATTGAATGACTGGCTTGACAATCTGGATCTGGTATACGAAGAATATTATAATCTGGTTGGAGGTTATCCCTTTGATGGGGAAAAAATAACCATTCTTTCTGTACTGCAATATCCGGGAGGCTGGGCTGTCGCGGGTAATCCGATACAGTGGCATCAACCATGGGTAGGCGTTGAACTGGAACATATTGAAAGTGACGGGCACTGGTCCTTTGGAATACTACATGAGATTGGACACGATTTTGATATAGATGAACGCTGGAATTTTGATTGCGAACATTGGGCGAATTTTAAACTTACTTATGTGGTTGAAATATTGAATGCTAAAGTACCGACAGAATTCGGCTATTTTCAGGGTGAAGAAATCTACGATTTCTGGCAAAGGCTATATGATAAACATATGAACAATAGCGACCCAATTAGTAATGACCATACAACATACTGGTTCTGCAAGATAAAAGAGGAAATAGGATGGGAACCTTTTAAAGAGACTTTCAGGGATTATTTGGACGGAACTGTAACAGAAAATCCAACCGAACTTATAGACCGATTTAATTTATTCATGGATGTACTCTCTTCTAACACGCAAGATTATGATGATGTCCGCGATATCTGGCCAGAAGATATACTTGATATGATTGTTGTACATTATGGAGGTATAGCGGGAATAGCCGAAAAATGAGTTTTCCAAGGCTATTACGAGTTTCGCGTTTCGAGTAAAAATAACAATCCAACTAACCAACCATCCAACCAACGATTTAAATCTCCGTGCTCTTTGCGTCTCCGCGTGATAATAATTTTTTATGATGGAGGCAGGGGATTAAAAATAGGTATTGACAACTGGTCAAAGGGTATTATACTTAAATTAGTTATGAAAAAAAGTCTAATCAAAAAAATAGTCGAAAACGCGAAAATAAGATTGGACATTGACGCCAAGGAAAAATTTCAAATAATAAACGAATTAGTAAAATCCCTAAAAATAAATAAAGACAAAGAAGAAATGCTCATAAACGCTGTTATTCAGAGAGAAAAAATTGGTTCTACTGGCATAGGTAACGGTATAGCAATACCCCACACGAGAAGTCTGGTAATTAAAGAGTTAATGGTAGCAATTGGTCGTCCCACGAAACCAATAGATTTTAAGGCTCTGGATAAAAAAAAGGTAAATCTCGTTTTCTTGTTAGTGGCTCCTCCGTACGCATACAAAAGGGAATATCTAATACTATTGGGTAAAATAGCGGAGACCTTCAATGAAATTTCGGCTGACGAGAAATTATTTTCAGTAAAAGATGAAAAAGAGTTTAAAGATGAACTCAGTAAACTTTTTGGAGTGTAGATGGATAAACAACTTTTACTTTTAATTTCCCTGCAGGAGTTGGATATTTTACGTAAAGACAGAATAAAGGAAGAAGAGGTTGGTTTTGAGATGGACAACATAAAAAAAATGGAGGAAGCAAGGGCGAGCATTGTATCTCAAATAAAAGACCATATCTACAGAAAATACACCAGACTTACGAAAAGATACGGCAGTGCGGTAGTCCCTGTAGTAAATAACATCTGTCAGGGTTGTTACTTACTCCTACCCACACAGATGATATCGCCAGAGCAGCAAAACAAATCCGTGATTACATGTCCCAACTGCGGAAGAATATTATACTGGATTGACTGATTATAATTTTGGCGAGGAAAGGTATGATACTCCCCCAAAATATTTTCGAGGAAACGCCTTCATTTAAAAAAACCAAATTAAAAGACAAACTTTTCAAAATCAGATTCAAATCCGAAGTAAATACCTTCAATAAAAAAAACGATAACGTTTATCTTTTACTTAAAGATACAGAAAAAAAGTCAAAAGCCTGTATATTGGTCCATGGTCTTGGTATGGAAATAGGTTCAAAATGGGATACCTATCTAAGGGTCGTACCCGAAACAATAGGAGCCTGCTATATAGATATCCCCCACCAGAGACACCGAAAGACGAAAAAGGACTTATTGACTTCATTTGGTGACGGAATCTTTACTTTTAATTTTTTCAGGCAGGGAACTCTCGATATAATAAAAACAGTAAACATATTAAAAGATCTCGGTTACAAAGAAATTTCCATAATAGGAATAAGTCTGGGTAGCATGTTTTCCATCATGGCAATGGGGCTAGATAAACGAATCGAAAAAGGTGTTTTTATTTTATCAGGAGGTGATTACAGTGTAATTACCTGGAAAAGTCCGGTCATGTATAAAGTAAGGGATATATATAAAAAGAAAAACATAACACGTGAGAGTTGCCTGGAAGCAAGAACTCTTCTTCATCCTTTTATCAAATCTGTAAAAAAATGCAAAAATCCATTTAACATTAAAACCAACATAATATGCCTTTATTTTGACCCTCTTTCTTTCGCACCGTTAATAGAACCAGAAAGAGTCCTTATGATAAACGCATTACTTGATTTAATCATCCCAAGACAGGCCACCGTCCGCTTGCACAAGGCTTTAGGGAAACCCAAAATAATATGGTTTCCCACAGATCATCTTTATCTTTATATTTTTAAGAATAAAATAATTTCGTATATTAAGAGTTTTTTAAGATAATATTAACCACAAAGACACAGAGTTTTCTATTAGTCCAAGGTCTTTTGGAATGTTAGGAAGTTTAAAAATCTCCGATCGAAACACGAAACCCGTAACTCGAAACACCAATTAACTGCTGACTACTCCCTACTCTCTACTCCCTATTTGTAAACACACCTAGCGTAATAACACCATTTTGCTACTTTTAGTAAAATTACCAACTTCCAGCGTACAGATATAAATACCACTTGGCAATTCAGATCCATCAAATATTAATGTTTTTTTGCCAGCACTCTGTTTTTTGCTTAACAGCGTTCTGATTTTCTTACCCGTAATATCATAAACGGAAAGTTGGACATGACTTTCTTTTTCTAAATAATAATCTATGGTTGTAATTGAAGAAAAAGGATTAGGGTCATTTCGCATTAGATTGAAATCACCAGTGGGAGGTGAAACAGATGCTCCTTCAAGCTCCGGTGTATCCCAGGGAATCCAGGGGGTTAGATCAGGATCGTACGGACTAATTTCGACGTAAGTATTCGCGCTTGTATCCCCAAGGAGAAATTTTTCTACGAAAGCTATTACCTCCGGTCTCTGACTCTCCGGGAGTACGCAGTGGTCATCGTGGCCAACCTTGGAGAAGCCGAACCTATCAACCTATCAGGTACCCCGAACGCATTCCAGACCTTCTGTGCAGCCTTGCACGCGACGTGACCGGACTCTTCTGCAAGCCATACCATAGTGGGATTTCCGATCAATAATAAAGCGCGGGGAGCTATCATTGCCATCACTTCGTGATGATCGTATGGTAATTTGGTGACCGCATAGTTGAAATCAGCGAGATCCTGGTAATACCAGGCATAACCCTGGGCGCTCCTCAGGACCTCCACACCGCTCAAGGTCTCCGAGACCCGCCACGCCGCATCCCCGCCGCCGCCGGGTTCCTGCGGAATAGTAAGGGCGATACGCTCGTCGAATGCCCCGGAGAAGAGCGCAATCTTACCGGCATAAGAGCAGCCTGTAATAGCCAAATGTGAGAGATCGATATTGGCTTGGGGGCATTTTTCTAACCCATCTATGATTCGGCTGGCGCCCCAGGCAAAGGCGATGAATTTACCCCTTTTTGTATCCGGATAAAGCTGATAGAATGGACCATCGCCGCGAATTTGGGACCAGGCATCCGTTACCTGCCATTCCATATAATGGATGGTGGCAATCCCGCGGCTTGTAAAGATATCCAATGGGAGACTACCAGGACCAAATAATCCCACACCGATCACAGCCGGGAAGGGACCTTCCCCTTCGGGGAGGCTGATAGGCACATACATTGTGAGTGTGTCTTCACCCTCGATTACGGTCACTATGAGCATAGGACCAGACAGCGTGAGAGAATCTCCGCCCTCAAATAGGGGGGGCAATGTGATTACCGTATCCTCAGTGAAGCTGGCTTCCAGGCTATCCGGAGGCTCCGGTTTGGTACCCAGTTCGTAATGCTCGACCTCGGCGCCGATCTCCGCGCGCCGGCACCGCCAATCGTCAGCGCTTTCGATACGACCGCTGCCATCGGACCACTCGAACGGGTCGGGCAGGGCCTCGATAATTGGCAGCTCCGCGAATGAAGGCAACGGCGGCTCCGTACAGTCTGCGCCCGTATTCTCAACATCATAGACGAGGGGTATTTCCTGAGCTAACAAATCGACAAAAACAAATTTACTCAATAAAAGCGTTAATAGAATTATTTTTATTTTCATTTTGATCCTCCTACTATTTAATTTACAAGATTAAACTCTCGTGTCAAGAACTTTATTCTTAACCAGAAATATTTTGGAATTAATCGAAACCAATCTTCAATACTTACATTAAAGGATTACTTAAATAGAGAATGATTTTCTAACATACGAGTATTTAACATTTCCAAATTTGCCCATAAGCTTTCTTCAGCGGCTTCTCGCAATTTATCTAAACCTGCCTGGCGTGCGTACGTGCCCCATATTGTCCCGATTAATAATCCCCCACCTGCCAACAAACCTTTGACATTGCCTCGCGAAGTTTCAGAATCGAATAACTCTTCCCACACCACCTTTCCAGACCTGTCGTAAAGCTTGCATTGCATATAAAGATTAACAGTTTTTTTGGAAAAGGCAAAAGTTCCAATGTTGAAATTGGTACTATCATCGATTTCAATCTGAATGATATGTGAATATTTTTCGCTATCGAAATCCATAGTCTGAAGCGATATTACGTCAAGGAATACTTTCTCAAGCGAATTCTTTGAATTCGCCTCAAAATTTTGGCCGAAATCCAAAGTGAAAACAAGTCCGTCTTCTGACATACCGGCATCTTTGCGTACAAATTGTTTGGCAACGTATGTTCTTGACTTTTCACTGATGTAAAGTCCAATTGGTTTCGATATTTTTTCCTCACGATCAGAGAAAGGAATTTCATCACTAACCGTCGCGCTTGTGGGAATAGTTGCGCAGCGTGTTAGCAAGAGTACAAAAATTAGCAGGAATACTTTTACTTTCATAAATTACCTCCAAATATTTTATTCCGGAACAATCGTTACAATTACCCTCTTATATCTTGATAAGGGCGGGTTACCTTTATCCGTAACTTTTAAAATAAAATGGGCTGTTTCTTTTTTTTCAACCTCAGGAGCTATCACCCAAACGCCCCGCGCATTCTCAGCTGAATTAAGTGGTATCGACTTTTTATATGAACCAGCTTCCGGATAGTGAAACCACAGGAAACTGAGATTATCTCCGTCAGGATCATATGAGCCGCTCGCATCCAAACCAAAACCCTCTCCTGATTTTACAGTTATTTCTTCTGGATGTCCTACTGCAGGAACTGGAGGATGGTTGGCTTCCTGATATGACTTTGTGCACCAATCCATCCGGGCGGCAAAATCATTTTGAAAATCATTCCGCCAGCGCCACAAAGTCGCTTTATTATTGGTAAAGGTAACAGAGTCCTTTCGAACCGTCCGCCCATATTCATTATGGATATATGGGGTATATCTGTCAATTGCGTTTGTCCATATTCTTCGTGTCTCGGGTTCTGATGGAACACCTGACTCTCCTTTTTTAAGAGAGGAATAATCAGGAATATAAAGTTCGTAACGACCACCCCAACCTCCCCAGTCAGGATGTTCTGGTACATTTAACCCATTTGGAATCAAGGACAACCAGGATGGCGTATCACCTTCCATTCCCCAGGCTACATCAGGATATTCAGCGCCGAGAGGACCGTGA
>CAZALG010000110.1:0-6885 GCA_964485935.1 uncultured bacterium
AGAATATCTCCACCCCCTGAATAATCAAGACTTTTTCTCATTATAAACGTGAGATATTAGGTCTTAGCCGGTTAGCGGATAGCGTTATATGTGCCTTGACTTTTATTCCCTTTTCAGTATAAATGAAAATACTATGAAAGTATTAGTTATGGGGGGTGGCGGAAGAGAACATACTCTGGGATGGAAACTGGCGAAAAGCAATAAAGTATCGAAACTCTATTTCGCGCCCGGAAACGGAGGCACATCTATATTAGGAGAAAATATCGATTATTCCGGTCTTGAGGATACACTCGCTTTTGCTAAAAGAGAAAAAATTGATTTTACTGTAGTAGGTCCTGAACAGCCGTTGGTCGATGGCGTGGTCGATTTATTTCAGGAAGAGGGTTTAAATATATTCGGTCCGACAAAAGACGCAGCCCAGCTCGAAGGGAGTAAAGCGTTTTCAAAAGAGGTTATGGCGTCTGCAAATATACCTACTGCTTCTTTTGAAATCTTTGATGATTGGGGCGCCGCAAAAAGATATGTTGAAAAAAAAGGTGAGCTTTCAGTTGTAAAGGCAAGTGGACTCGCAGCTGGTAAAGGTGTTATCGTATGTAATACTAAAAGAGAAGCCCTGGATGCACTCGAATCTTTAATGGAGAAGAAAAGATTCGGGGAGGCAGGCGAAACGGTTGTAATAGAAGAACTTTTAGTGGGTGAAGAAGTTTCCGTATTGGCTCTTGTTTCGGGTGATAAAATTCTTCCCTTTCTTCCTTCTCAAGATCATAAAAGAGCGTATGATAACGATGAAGGGCCTAATACCGGAGGCATGGGTGCTTATGCCCCTACACCTTTTTTAAAGGAAAATGAAATCCCGGAGATTAAAGAAAAAGTATTCGGACCCACCATAAAAGAGTTACAGAAGAGAGGGATTGAATATAAGGGTGTTCTTTACGGTGGATTAATAATGACAAAAGATGGGCCAAAAGTTCTCGAGTTTAATGTTAGATTCGGAGATCCGGAGACTCAGGTTGTTCTTCCTCTTTTAGAAGATGATTTGTTGGATGTTTTGATAAAAGCTAATAATTATAATTTGCCGGATAGTTTAAATTGCAGTAGTGATTCTGCTTTGGCAGTTGTTATGGCTTCAAAGGGGTATCCTCGTGAATACGAGAAAGGGTTCGAGATAAATATTCCGGAGTCTGATTGTACCGTTTTTCATGCTGGAACAAAAGCCGAAGAGGGAAGATTTTATACGAGCGGTGGAAGGGTTTTGGCTTGTGTCGGGATTTCGAATGATTTAATAAGCGCGAAAGAAAAAACTTACCGTTGTATCGAAAAAATCGAGTGTTTCAATCTGTTTTACAGGAAGGATATCGGAGATAAAGGAATGAAATATCTGTCACGGCAAAGCCGCTAAAATGCAAAAATTAAATATAAAATATCAAAATTACAAATCAAAGTTCAAAAATGAATAAAAAAACTGAGAAACAACAAATAGCACTAGTATTTTTTATTTTTTGTTTTAAAGGGCAGGGATAATTTTACATTTTAATCTGTCATTTTGCTTTTTGATATTTAATTTGCAGGGAAGCGATTAATGAAATTGAAAGAGAAATTTATAACGGTAAAAAGATACAATAAAAACAAAGAGGTAACTATCTAATTTGGCGAATTTATTTGAGAGAGGAAAGGGTAGTCCTCCTTTATCATACCGCGTTAGACCAAAAAAATTAGATGATTTTATAGGACAGGAAGAAGTGATGGGGAAAGGGTCTGTTCTTCGAAATCTTATAGAAACGGAAAATCTTCCTTCTTTGATTTTATGGGGTCCTCCGGGTTCAGGAAAGACGACTTTGGCTTATATAATATCTAATCATACGAATTCAAATTTTGAGCGTCTTAGCGCTACAGAGAGCGGAGTAAAAGATGTTAGAGAAGTTATACAAAAAGCAAAGTATCTTTTGCAGAATAAAAATAAAAAAACCATATTATTTATTGATGAGATTCACCGATTCAATAAAGCTCAACAGGATGTTTTGCTCCCATGCGTTGAAGACGGAACTATAATCCTGATAGGAGCAACTACCGAAAATCCTTCTTTTGAAGTTGTTTCTCCTTTACTTTCAAGGGCAAGGACCTATATCTTAAAGCCTTTTACTCCTGAGGATATTAAGAAGATAATTAATAGAGCTGCTAAGGTTGACGAAGAGCTTAAGAAAAAAAAGTTCGAAATAGATGAAGAAGCTATAGACTATCTAATAAAAGTTTCTTCTGGAGATGCTCGGGTTGCCCTGGATGTTTTTGAAGCCAGCATTAAAATCTCTCAAAGCGAAAAACGGAAAATCGATAAAGAAATGATTGCAAGTGTTCTTCAGAGACAGGTTATCTATGATAAGTCAGGCGAAGAACATTATAATCTTATATCGGCTTTTATAAAATCGATTCGGGGGAGTGACCCCGATGCGGCACTTTACTGGATGGTGCGAATGTTAAAAGGTGGGGAAGACCTTTTATTTATTGTTAGAAGAATGGTTGTTTTGGCGTCTGAGGATATAGGTAATGCGGATCCTCGAGCGTTAGAGTTAGCGGTAGCCGCAATGGAGGCTGTTAAATTTGTTGGAATGCCCGAGGCTGGAATAATTCTTTCGCATGCTGTAACCTATCTTGCGTCGGCGCCTAAAAGCAACGCTTCCTATATGGCTTATAATAAAGCAAAAAAGTTTTTAAAAGAGCATCCGAATGATGGTGTTCCTCTGCATCTTAGAAATGATCCAACAGAGCTTATGAAAGAGGCGGGATATTCGGAAGGATATAAATACCCGCATGATTATCCGGGTCATCACATAGATGAATCCTATTTTCCCGAAGGAGTTAATAAGAAAATTTTCTATGAGCCCACCGAGCAGGGGTGGGAGAAGAAGATAAAAGAAAGACTGAAGAAACTGCGTGGTGAATAATTATTAGTTAATTGGTTAATTAGTTAATTAGTAACAAAGAAATTCTTTGTTTGTGATTTGCGCGCCTTATAGTTCAATTATTTTTTGTGTAGGGAAGGGATTCTAACTTCTAACTGCTAAATTCTAACTTCTTTACTTAAGTTTTTCTAATTCTTCTTTTAAATCTTCCAGTTCTTCGGAAAGTCGAAGTATTCTTTCGGCTAAAAGTTCCTTTAATTGTTCTTTGTTTTCTAAAAATTTTTTAGGTGTGATTTTCTCGATTTTAAAATCAGAGGGGATTTTAGTTTCATTACTTTTTATTTCTTCTAACTTTACAGGTATTTCCATTTTGTTTTTGTCTCTTATGACCCTAAGTATGACTGTGTTTCCCGGTTCCTCTATTAAAATCATTTCTTTTAGTCTTTCCAGATCAGGTATGTTGTTGCCGTTTAGTGCTATGATTATATCGCCTTTTTTTATTCCCGCCGCTTCGGCAGGAGAACCTTTTATTACTTCTTTTACAATAACTCCCATATTAAGTGGCGTATTGTTTTCAATTATAACACCGAGCCAGGCTCTTTTTACAACGCCGATCCTTTTTATCTGCTCTACGGTGTTCAAGATGTATTTGATTTTAATTGCTTCTGCGAAGTTGTTGGTGTTTCTAAAAAGATTCTCAGGTAAGATACGACGGTTGACACATCCACCAACAATTCCTAAAAGGCATCCTTCAGAGTTGAAAACGCCGGCTCCATTGTTGCCCGGAGATAAAGGAACAGAAAAATTAAATGATATACCTTCGGGGCTTTGAAGAAATCCTATTCCGATTAATCCCATAGAACCAAAAGAATTACCGTAAATATAACAAATTTGACCTTTTTTGATTTCATTCTGAATTGGAGGGGTTTTAAATTCTTTTTCTGCTCTTATTAAATGAATTCCTGTAGATGGATCTCGTCCGATAACTTCTCCTTTAGTAATATTCCCGAATCTGTCTTCTATATATACCATTTGACCTATCCCTATAAAACCAACTGTAGCGATATGATTTCTTTCTACAACTGTGCCTGTCATGATTAAATTATCATTGATAGTACGTATCGAAACCACATAAGGAGAAACGTCTTTTTCAAGTTTTATTACCTCTTGTTCAACCTTTGAAAGGTAGGTAGCGAGAAAAATTAATATAAGACCCATAATAAGGTTATAAACTTTTGATTAGAAGCTACCTCCGGAGTAGCTTGTCAAAACAAAATTGCCTTCTCTTTCGTAATGGACTTCTGCATACGGTGTTTGTTCTTCTTTGATAATATAATATTCTTTTGGAGTTTCCTGTACGATTGTTTCTTCTGCTCTAAATAATGGTGCAATGAGCGTTCCCAATATTACTAGGAGAGAGGCACTAACAGCAATTTTTCGCAGTCGGTATACTTTTCTCCTTGGAAACATAATAATACGTTTAAGTACTTTTTCGGAAGGTTTCGGAATTTCTATACTGTAAATGCAGGAACTGATATTCTGGTAACTTTTGAGAATGTTGTAGCAATTTTCGCATTTCTCAACATGTTTCTCAACTTTAAGGATATCATCTCTTTCTAATTCAGCATCGATATAGGCTGATATTAACTCTTTAATTGATTCGCAACTCATTTACCCCCCTCCAGAAAATTTTTTAATTCATTCCTTGCTCTGCTAAGCCTAGATTTAACAGTGCCTTTTTCTATTTCAAGAATATCCGCTATTTCTTGGTATTCCAACTTGTTCATTTCTCTTAAAATTATTACTTCTTTTAATTTTGGCGACAATTTTTTTATCCCTTTTTCTATATCAAGCTTTAACTCAATGTCCTTATTTCTTGTTTTTAATTTAAATAAGTCCAGGTTCACTTTACTTTTTCTCTTTCTCCAATGATCGTAAACTGTATTTCTTGCTATTGTGAGCAGGTAACCTTTCCAGTTCTTTATGTCCTTGTTTGCCGCTTTCATTACTTTGATAAATGTATCTTGTAAAAGATCTTCCGCTTCCGCTCTATTCTGGACCATCCCATATATATACTTAAATATATAATCTTTATAGTCCAGAAATACCTGCTCAATATTCATAAATAAAGACGCGAGAACTGCGTTATATGTTCCATAATATATAGTATTGGTAGATGTTTTTTATTTTTTTGTAAAGAATATCTCATTGGAATTTAATACCTTTTTTTGTAAATAAAATATCAAAAATCAAAAAGCAAAATGACATATTAAAATCCAAAGATTCCACTTTCCATAACCGAAAAAATATTTGTGTTATTCTTCTGATTCGTTGTTTCGCTGTTTTTTTATTCATTTTTGAACTTTGATTTGTAATTTTAATTTTTTATATTTAAATTTTACATTTTAGAGGTTTTGCCTCACAACTTTTTATTTAAACAGTTGCTTAAAAGTTTCATGTGGTCAAATCGTGTTGTAGGACTCTCCTTAGTAGTTCAGAGTATTTGTTGCCTAAGTTTTTCCAGGAGTAGTCGGAATGATTCAAAGTACCTTTAAATAAATGAGGTTTCCGGATGACCTTAAGGACGGAATCTGCGAAAGATTTTGGTTCCGCATTACAAATTATTCCAGAGGAACCAATTAATTTTTTTATTTCTTTATTTTTCGATATCGCAATGATTGGTAGTCTCGTATGTAGATATTGATAAAGTTTTCCCGGGATGAGCCATTTGTCTTCATCGCCGCTTCCGCCTATCAGTATTAGCAAATCCGATGCCATTAATTCAGATAAGGCTTCTTTATGTGGCAAATATCCTGTGGGTATAAAATTTTCCAACCCGATATTTTTTGCCTTTTCTTTTAATTTTTCTATCATGGACGGTCCTATATATTTTAAAACAATCTTATCCCGAAATTCAGGTTTTAAGGATGATAGTATTTTAAGTCCCTCAAATATCAGGTTTGGCCTAAATGTGTCACTGAATGAGCCCATATATGTAAGAGTAAATTTATTGGGTTTTTTTCTTTTATCAGTTTTTACGAAAGATGCTTCATCGAAACCATTCCTTATTAAATGGATTTTATTTTTATTTTCAGGATATTGTTTTTTTAGGTAAGCACCTAATTTTCGTGTAACAGTTACTACTGCAGAAGCTTTATTTATGCATTGTTTTTCGATTTTCTTTGCAAGATTTTCTTCGGATTTAAGAAAGTATTTTCCCAGATAACTTCCAGTCCACTGATCCCGGTAGTCTATAACGTATGGAATGTCTTTCATTGATAATAGCGGTATCATTAGGGAAAAAGGCGGGCATGAGGCGACTATTATATCAGTACTTCTTATTTTTCTTAGTAGAAAAGGAAGCCAAAAAACTTTGTTGTCCGGAAAAGAAAAATAATCACGTTTTCCTGCTCCAGGAGTTAATGCTTTCCCGGGTAAGATATGTAGAGGATCTGGACATAAAGATCTTATAACATTTAAATCCTCTAATTTAAATGAAGTGTTATCCTTAGGGTAGCTATAAGGCGGATAAGGGGTATGGACATCAACATCCCATTCTAGTTCTTTTAAAATTTTTGGGATGTTATATACCCTCTGTACTCCTCCCATTCCCATAGGGGGAAAATAGTATGTAATCCAGCAAACTTTTCGTTTTACTGTTCTTTCTCCTGTTTCCCTTATTTTGTATCTTTTTCTATAAAGTCCTCTGGAGATACGTTGATTTTACCGCTCTTACCTTTCATTAGATTTAAAAAAGGTTTGAAAAGGTCTATGGGTATAGGGAATACAGTGGTCGAATTGTTTTCTGCGGCAATTTCATTTAAGGTCTGTAGGTATCGAAGTTGAATCGAAACAGGAGATTGTTCCATAAGTTTCGCTGCCGCTACAAGTTTCTCTGCAGCCTGGAATTCACCCATAGCGTTGATTATTTTCGCTCTCCTGTCTCTTTCGGATTCAGCCTGGCGTGCCATTGCTCTTTGCATATCCT
>CAZALG010000111.1:0-6880 GCA_964485935.1 uncultured bacterium
TTAGCTTCGGAATCAGTTTCTTTTATTTTCTTGATTGCTTCGATTCCGCTCATATCCGGCATTATTATATCCATTGTAACAAGATCCGGTTTGTGCTTCTCATATTTCTGGACGGCTTCGCTTCCGTTTCCAGCTTCGTCACAAACTTCATAACCGCCTTTTTGAAGTATATCAGCCAGCATCTTCCGCATAAATATTGCATCGTCTACTACTAAAATCTTTGCGCTCATTTTTCCCTCCTTATATCATATTAATTCTTTTATGTCAATAATTATATATTTTTCTTTCAATTTCACAATTCCTTTCATATACTTTGACTCTATTTTTCCCTTTAAACTGGCAGGGACATTTTTCACTTCCGAATCCGGAACTTCATGAATATCAAGTACTTCATCTGGTCTCAAGCCCACCACCATGTCATTAATAATACAGAGTATAATCTCGCGTGATGTAGCTGTCCCTTCTAGTCTTATCTTTTTCCTTAAATCGATCACCGTGACAGGTTCTCCACGTAAGTTCATAACACCTTCAAGATATTCACTCGATAAAGGCACCGGGGTTATTTCTTTTTCTTCTACGATTTCCTTTACATTCTCCAATGGCATACCAAAAAACTTATCATCTAAGGTAAAGCTCAAAAACTCCATTATTCAACTCCAACCCATTCATAATGTAAAAAATTCAACAAATTCGCTTTCAAACCAAAAACTTTCTCGCTAACCAGCAAGAAATTAATTTCTGAAGCAAGAAAAATTAAAGGAACATCTTCTACTACCATTTTTTCTGTCTCCTGATATATTTTTTTTCTTCTTGCTGGGTTTATTTCTCTCGCTCCTTCTTTTATTTTGTTATCCAATTCCTTATTCGAATAAAAAGTTAGATTTCCTCTACCAGCCTGGGCCGAATGGAAAAGAGTGAATAATAAATCATTACGGTTTAAGCTTTCAGGGAACCACGTAGTCAGGAATAACTGTGCTTTGCCTTCTCGAATTTTCTTGATAAATTTTCTCCAGGGACTTTTTTCAATTTTTAAAGAAACTCCAATACGAGAAAAAGCCTCCTTTATAAATTCGGCTCTTTTAACCACAATTGGGGAATCGTAAACCGAAAGAGTATACTTTTCAGGTAGCCCTCCGTCGAAACCAGCCTCACCAAGAAGTTTTTTTGCTTTATCCTGATTATATTCATATCCTTCTATTTTAAGTTTATATGTATCAAACCCTGAAGGAAATATACCTTTTGGAATTTCGCCAAAACCTGAAGTGTATTCTTTAATAATAGCTTCATTATCTAAGGCATAATTTAATGCTTGACGGACTTTCCTGTCTATAAAAGGAAGATTCTTCATGTTAAAGTTAAATCCAAGGTAACTAATGTTTAAACCAACGGACGAAAGTATATTTTTGCTCAAGTCTTTGTCAGATCTAATACTGGAAATACTTTCAGGAGAAACCCTTGCTATATCAACTAAACCACTCTTAAATTCTTCAATAGGATTATCTACACCCTTAAAAACAATTTTCGACAAATAAGGTTTCCCTGCGATATAGTCAGGGTAAGACTTCAAAATTATGTTTTTTTCTTTTTCCCAATTTTGCAATTTAAATGGACCTATACCAACTTGGCCATCGCCAGCGGAATCCTTTGCAAATATAGATGAACTAACTTTGGCTAAATCAGAAAGAAAAGATATATTAACTTCGCTTAATTTTATAGAAAATGAATATTTGCCCTTAACTTCTATTTCATCAATTGATAATAAATTTTTCATTTTATCGCTTTCTTTTAACCTTTCAAGAACAAATTTGACATCTTCGGCATCAATCTTTCTACCTTTATGATCTTTAATACCCTCCCTTATTATAAAATCCCATCTTCTAACATCTTCTGATAATTCCCATCTTTCAACCATTAAAGGATAAAGCTTACCTGAAAAACCTATATCAAACAAACCTCTATGTATAAGGTAAATAATTTCGTTTGCAGCGGGATCCTCAAACTGTTGAGGATGTAAAGAGACCGGAACTTCCCGGAGATGAATATTCAGAACCGATTCGTTATCCTTATCCATAACCTCAATAGAACTTAAATCCTTCCAATTATGATCTTGAGTAAGATTCTCGGTTAAATTTTTCTCTTTCTCCAGGTTTTTTTCAATATCCTCAGATGCTTTTGTGTACTCTTTCAATGCTTCGGTTACAGAGTTAAAAGAATTACCGATTTCCCCAACCGCATCTTCCTGTTTATCGATGAAAGGCCGAATACTGGAAGAAACTTCTGTCAAAGTTTCAATTTGGTTCTTATTCTCTTTAAATGCAATCTCGCTTTCGCTAACGATATCCTTCAGTCTACTTATTGTATTATCAATCGTCAGAGTTGTTCTTCTTAAATCTTCAATTTTCTCGTTCACTGGATTAAAAAAACGCCATAACTTACCGCCTAATTTTGAATAATCATTAGAAAGCTTCTGCATTTCATCTACAATTTCCGGGAGTCCTTTAATATCATACGGCACTCTTGACGCTTCTATTTTCCCATAAAGAGAAATCACCCTTAACTGTTCCGCAAAATCTCCTGTATTTTCAACCAATCTTCCCAAGCTTGAAGAAATTCTCGACAAATTTACTTGCATATTTGTCACTTCATCTATACCCTTTGCTTCTTTTTCTATAAAAGACTGAACATTCTTAATATTATCTAAACATAAATCTGCTTGATACTGAGTTTCCTTAATGATTTCCTTAACTCCTTCGATTTCCCTTCCAATCATTCCCAGCATCTTTTTCATACCATTTAGTTCAGATAAGTCAAGATTGCTGTGAATTGGAGTCGAACCTAACGCTATAACACTAAGCTGGCTATAGCGATCGAGGTTACCTACCTTTTTTAAGGCAAAATCAATTTGAGAAATGTTTTCTGGTAGAAAGGCTGAACCTTTTTCAGCCAGGTACCTGAATATATCTATGTGATTTCTTAAAATTTCTATTATCGTTTCCCTCTGTAAAAGTAAAAGGTCTATTTCCCCTAATTTCATAAGAGTATCTCTGGATAAAGAAAGTAAAAAGTTAGCAGTTTCTTCGATATCACGTCTTTTTATGTCTATATCTTCGAGCAAATTTAGCAATTTATCCGAGGTATCCATGACAAGAGAAATTTTATCTCTAACTTTATCAGAACTTTGCTTCAAATCATCAGCATTCCCGATGAAATTAGATAGACTTTCTCTTATAGTCCCAAATTTATCTGTGGCTTCTTTAGACCTTTCCTTAAGCGACTCAAGTCTGCCCACCATTTCACTTACAATTTCCAATGATTTTCCTGTTAAACGCCCCAATTCTTCGGCTACCGCTCCAAATCCTTTACCCGAAGTTCCAGCCTGATAGGCTTTAATTTCAGCATTTCTGGCTGTATTACCAGATGTTTCGTTAAGTTCCTGAAGGCTTGACACAATCGCATTGATCTCTTCTCTCTTACTTATTAAATCTTCCAATTTTCGGCTCAAATTAACAGTACTATCATTGAATAAATGAATTCTGTTCATGACTTCATTTATTAGACTGAGACCAAAAGACAATAATTCTTCACTCTTTCTGACAGTAATTCTGAAAGAATCAGAACCTTCAGAGATAACATACATAGAAGCATATAAGTTTCTTAACTTTTTCCTTATCTCTGTCAACTCCATTGATGATTCCATCTGCTTGGTTGCAAGTTGATTCCAATAAAAAGCCGTTTCTTTAGATAAATCTTCTAATTTATCTATATATTCTTTAACAGTATCATTTGCTTCCATATATTTATGTGTTATTAAATTATCATCAAACCTCTTAATTGTCAAGAGTTTAAATTATTTAAAGCTGTTAGCTGTAAGCTGTAAGCCGAGAGCTATTTTCAGCTTGACATTTCCGTTTAGAATAATATCTTAAACAAATGAAAAAAATAGGTATAGAAATTCTGAAAACCCTAATAACAATTGGGCTTTTTTCTTACCTTTTTAAAACAAAAGTCCCTCTAAATGAAGTAATACAAAATGTAAAAAACTTAAATATTGTTTACATTATAATAATCATTCTTTTTTTTCTTCTTTATTATTTATTTTTTTCATTACGCTGGAATTTTCTCCTTAAAGCTCAAAAAATAAATATTTCCTTTTCAAGGAGCTACTTATACATACTGGTTTCTTTTTTCTTTAACAATTTTCTGCCAAGCGGATTGGGAATGGATATGATACGGTCAGCTTACGCCGGAGGCAGGGAAAATTTCGAAAAAGCATTAGGCACATCCATAATGGAAAGAATTCTTGGAATGATAGGAATGATGTTAATAGGTGTTCTTGCTGTATTTTCAGGAAAAGCTGAATTTGCGAAACTTTCTATTCTTTATATAGTACTGATTATAGTTGTTATACTAATATATTACCTTTTAACTTCCTTAAAAGTCTCTTGGTTAAAAGAAAAACTCCTCTCGATTAAATTTTTGAATTTAGGGGAATCCCTTAGAAAATTCTACAGGGCTTTTAAAATATACAAAAATCAGAAAAAAACAATAATTATTGGAATAGGATACTCCATTTTAGTTCAAATGGTTATCATTGCTATCAATTACTTTATTGCCAAAGGACTATCTATCCCTATACCTTTATTCGGATTACTCGCGTATATACCTATTATAACAGTGATAAGTTTAATTCCTATAACCATCAACGGATTGGGATTAAGAGAAGCAGCCTATGTTTATTTCTTTTCTTACCTTAATATAACGGAGGCAGGAGCTATGTCATTGTCTCTTATTTTCTTTTTCGCTTCCGTTATAGCAAGCTGTGCTGGCGGAATCGTTTTTCTATTCTTATCGCATCAAAACCGCAATAACATCTTAGACCAAAAAAAGCTGATATAGCAACACCGAAAAATAAAAAATCAAATATCAAAATGGAAAAATACAAATCAAAGTTCAAAAATCAAAAAAACAAAAATAAAAGATCCTTTAAAATCTGCGTTAATCTGCGTCCTATAAAAAGATGAGTGTTTTGACTATTGCCGGATTCGACCCATCTGGGGGAGCCGGTATTTTAAGAGATATTTCGGTATTTGATTTTCTTGGAATCCCTGCTAACGCAATTCCAACAGCGCTAACTGTCCAGACTCATGAAAAAGTATTAAGTACATCAGAAATACCTATTAAATATATAAAAGAATCATTGAAAGCTTTAAAAAAAGTTCGGGGTGTTAAAATCGGAATGCTTTATAATGAAAAAGTGGTAAAAGTCGTTTCAGAGTTTTTAAAAGAAAGAAATCCAGAAGTCACAATCCTTGACCCTATCATTAATTCTTCTTCCGGATATCCTTTAATTTCTAAAAAAGGACTTGAAGAAATGAAAAAGTCTTTAATCCCGATATCCGATTTCATCACTCCGAATTTAGAAGAAGGTAAAATACTTACCAATGAAGAAAATCCAGAAAAAATCGCAGAAAAGCTACACTCAATGGGCGTGAAATACGTTATAATAACTGGCATAGAGAATGCTAGCGATCTTTTTTACAACGGAAAAAAAACAAAACTCATAAAAGGTTCTAAAATCAATTTCTCATTCCACGGCTCCGGATGTTTTTATTCGTCTTATCTTCTCGGAGAACTAATTCTGGGCTCGAAGCCTCTTGAGGCAGCAAAAAAAACCAAAAAAGCAATTGAGACATACATGAAAGCGAGCCAACAAAAACGTAATTAAACCACGGAGAACACAGAGAAAAAACTAAAATTTTGTTTGTTTAAAACCCACCTCACCACACCAAAATTATCTCACACAGAACCCACAGAGACACAGAGAAAAAACAAAATTATGTTGTTTTTCCCAACCCTACCCTACCAAAGAATTAGCCACGGATGAACGCTGATATACACGGATTTCTTTGTTGTTTTAATTTCTAACAAACCAACGCACTAACGGACTAACTGTCCAACAATTTGTCATTCAAGATATGCGAGAACGATCTTGAGCATTCGCCAGATAGGTTCTGCGGCACCCCAAAGGAGCTGATCTCCTACACTAAAACAGGTGAGATACTCGGGACCGAGATTCATTTTTCTTATACGTCCGACCAGAACGGTCAAGTTTCCGGAAACAGCAGCCGGAGTAAGCTCTGAAATAGTATCATCATAGGTATTAGGGACTACTTTCACCCACTGGTGAGCTTCCCCTATCATACTCTCTATCTCATCAAGAGGGATATCTTTCTTCAACTTAATGGTAAAGCCCTGACTATGACATCTCATAGCACCTATACGAACACAAATACCATCCACAGGAATTTTTTCTTTGGTCTGTAAGATTTTATTGGTTTCGGCCATACCCTTCCATTCCTCTCTGGTTTGCCCGTTACTTCTTGCGGAATCTATCCACGGTATTAGGCTCGCGGCAAGAGGAACTTTAAAAACATCTACAGGTAATGAATCTTTTCGTAATTCCTCGGTTATAACTGAATCCAGCTTTAGAGCAGCAATCGAAGGATCACCCAGTAAATCCTTCACCGAACCACTTAAAACTGACATTTGCTTTACAAGTTCTATCATATTCTTAGCTCCGGCGCCGGAAGCAGCCTGATAGGTCATAGAAGAAATCCACTCTATACAATCATTCTTGAACAATCCTGCAAGAGCCATAAGCATAAGAGTAACGGTACAGTTACCGCCTATATAGGACCGTATCCCGGAAGCAAGTGATTCATCAATCACTTTTCTGTTTACCGGGTCGAGTACAATAATGGAATCATCCTCCATTCTCAATTTTGAGGATGAATCTATCCAGTACCCTTGCCAACTGTTTTTTCGTAATTCCGGATAGATTTTTTCGAGTGCCTTGGCGGCGAAGTCCGCCAGGCGGCCG
>CAZALG010000112.1:0-6855 GCA_964485935.1 uncultured bacterium
GGTGTACCGGAGGTCGAATTGCATTCTTTACTCTACAAATATGTTGATAGACTTGTCAAGAAAGGGGAGTATGTTCCGGATATTGCTATCGCAGGCGGATTCGCATTTGAGGACCAGATGCTGAAGGGATTAGCACTTGGTGCACCATACTTTAAATTAATAGGTATGGCGAGGGCTCCACTTGCCGCAGCCATGGTGGGTAAGACAATCGGTAAAACGATCAAGGAGGGAATGGTTCCTGTTTATATTGAAAGATTCGGAAATACACCTGAAGAAATATTTGTAACAGCACCTTCACTTAAGAGAAAACTTGGAAATGACTTTGAGAAACTTCCTACAGGCGCGATGGGTCTATATACCTATATGGAGAGATTAAATCAGGGATTGAGGCAGATTATGGCGGGCTGTCGCAAATTTGCATTGAAATATATTACCAGAGACGATATTGCTGCTTTAACACATGAAGCGAGCGAAATAAGCGGTATTCAGTATATAATGGATTGTGATAAAGAAGAAGCAGAAAAAATACTGGATTCCTGATAGAAACTTATTTACGGTGACGGTTAAAAGAGTTGTGGATGAGATGAAGATGAGGGGTTGGGTATAAGGGGAAATTAAATATCAAAAATAAAAAAGCAAAATGACATACTAAAATGCAAAATTATCTCTTTGCTTAAATGCAAGTAATTAAAAATTATTTGTATTATTAGTGGTGTTCGTTGTTTTTTTTAATTCATTTTTGAACTTTGATTTGTAATTTTCCATTTTAATATTTAATTTTTGAATTTAGTGGCTTTACCGTTATAGAATCTTTGTCTTTAATATTGTAGATAGTCCGCTCTTGACAAAAATGTAGGATATTCTATACTTCTTTTATGATATTAGTTCTTTTGGGTTATCTTTCGGTATTGCTTCCAGAACCCTCTATAAGGGGCGAGAAGTGGATTGATCAAGGAGAGGTTAGTCTTCCATACGGTATTTCACCTCTATTTGAAGATACCAATAAAATCGATGTATCTATTTATTCTGTTATAGATACGGTAAACTACGTTCAATTTTGCCCAACTCTGAAATATAGATTAGATAAGTGGGGGGGAGAAATTGCCCCTTATGGACGTTGGGGAGGCGATTACTTCTATCCCAGAAGGGAAAAATTCGGCGTTTATTCAGATTTTATAAGGGGCTCGATTTTTTATAAAAGTGACAATATTTTATTTTCTTTCGGCAAAGACATATTTTCAATCGGACCTGCATTTGAGGATAATCCGTTGCTTTCACCTAATATTCCACTTAACTATGTTAATGTTACTTTTAAGAATTCAAAATTTTCTTTCACTCATTTTATTTCCCGTTTGAGTAATTACGAAGGTATTCAATATGAATGGGCTGACACTTCTTCCGGTTTTCTAATAAATACTAATAGATACCTTGGACTACATCGACTTGAGATAAAGTTAACTGATTGGCTTGCCCTTTCTTTTTCTGAAAGTATGCTGATAGGAGAAGAAGCACTGGGTTTTCCCTTTGAATTATTGGCTCCACTTACAATATACTACGTTGAACAGCATAACAAAAAGCAAAACTCTAATATTTTATGGAATTTTGATTTAGTTGCTGTCAAAAATAAATTTCTTTTTTATTTTGACTTATTTGTTGATGATTTTCAATACAAAACAGATCCATGGAAAGAGCCGAACCACATAGGGCTTTATTTCGGCATGCAGAGTAAAGATTTTCCCGTCGATAATTCGGAAGTCTTTGTTTCTTATAATCTTATGACAAGATGGGTTTATGATAATATTTTAGTTTGGCAAAGATATATGGAAAATGAAATACCCCTTGGCTCGATGCTTGGCAGTGATTACGACAGGTTTACCCTTAAATACCTGCACACTATTGCAGCCTTTAAGCTTGGTGGTATGACCTCTTATACAAGAAGAGGAGAAAACAGAATAAACACTCCCTGGCCTGTCAACACAAGAGTTCAGGCGTCTTCGGAAAACGAATTCGTAGGGACGAATTTTCTAACAGGAACGGTCGAAAAAAGGGTAACTTTAGCTGCCGTCTTAAAATACAAAGAATTTCTAGAGTTTGCAGCCGGATTATCCTATTTCAAAAACTATAAACACGAGGAAGGAACAACAGAAATCCTACCCTCAATTAAGTTAAAGTTAAAGTACGGAATATAATATTCAACAAACTGATAATCAATATATTATACATAAAATATTAAACAAAGGATTGTGAAAATTCTAACCCAACAAATTATAAATAAAAAATCAAAATTTAAAAATTAAAATGACAAATTAAAATGGAAAATTATGTCGTACTTTTTGTATTTGTATTGGTTTTTTTTATTTTTGAACTTCAATTTGTATTTTTGCTCTTTGATATTTGATTTTTGCTTTTTGTTAGCAGGTTAGGTGGAGGCAGGCTATTACATTTATATTCTCTTGCAGTTTTTCGTTATAAAGTTTTACGGCTTCTCCGGTTTTAGCGAAAACTGTGTTTATGTTTTTTTCTTTAAGTTTATTAAGTGTTTCTCTTGGAATATTCATGGCTCCATAGGCCCCTGTTCCGATTATGATTAAATTTGGTTTTGCTTCTATAACTTCTTTTAAGTCTTCTAATGCTAAGTTGTGTCCTTCTTTTCTCCACCATGGGGAAAATATCTTGTCCGGAAAAATAATCACATCTTTTGTAAACTTTTCACCTTCTACGGTTATTGACCCAAAACTATATTTTTCAATTCTCATTTTTTATTTCCCTTGCTATCTATAATATTATGTGTTATTATCGCTGTTGCAAGGGGCGTTCTGCGGGTGTTGACAATATTAAACGATTTATATATAATTACAGTGAAAGAATCGCGAGAGTGGCGGAATTGGTAGACGCGCTGGACTTAGGATCCAGTACTACAGTCAAACAGTGTGGGGGTTCAAGTCCCCCCTCTCGCATATAAGGGATGAAATTATAAAAAAAATAGAAGTGGAGGGTCTAATTGCAGGATCTAACAGTAGCTTTTAAAGAAAAGAAATTAGAAGAAGAAATGGATAAATTGGCGAAGGAATTACGGGAAAAAGTTTCTATTCCCGGTTTCAGAAAAGGGAAAGCGCCTATTGATATTATAAGAACACGCTTTAGTGGTCACTTGAGGGCTGAAAGTCTTCAGAAGTTGATACAGGATAAAATGATTGACCTTATCAAGGAATATGAACCTTTTATTTATGGGCCTCCGGTAGTTAAAAATCTGGATGAAGATAAAGAAGAAATTCGTTTGGAAGTAACTCTTGATGTTCCTCCTAAGGTAGATTTAGATTTATCCGCAATTGAGATAGAAGATAAAGATGAAGATAAAATTAATATTAATGAAGAATTAGAGAAATTAAGAGAGATAAACAGTGAATTGAAATCGGTAAAGAGAGAAGTGAAAAAAGGGGATATTGTTTTTATAGATATTAAGAAAGGCGAAGAGATAATTCATAATTATTCCTGGAAAGTTGGAGAAGATAATTTTTCTAAAGAGCTTTCTGGTTTGAAAACCGATGAGGAGAAGGAAATTGAAGTAGAATTACCTGAAAATTTTCCTATGAAAGGCATAAAAGGTATGAAAAAAAGCGTAAAAGTAAGCATAATTGAAATTAAGGAAAAAGTTAAACCTATTTTGGACGATGAATTTGCTAAGGATCTTGGCTTTAGCAACCTGGATGAATTAAAGAGAAATCTTAAAAAGAATATTGAGGAAGAAAGAGAAAAAGATATAAAAGATGTTTTGGCTGATAAGATTCTAACAAAAGCACTGAATCTAGCAGGAGATTTCCCTGTGAGCCCGACACTGGTTAAGTTGATTGGTAAGGGAGACTTAAATGATTCGGTAGCTGAAAGTAGTGCAAGAAAAGCTGCCCTTCTCGATGCAATAGCGCTCAAAGAAAAAATGACAATCTCGGAAGAGGAATTAGATAAATGGTTGGAAAAAATAGCAGAATCGGAAGAAGAAGAGTTTGAAAAATTTGGTGAAGAGGCTATTCGATTCGTAAAACAGTCAATTTTGAGAGAAAAAACTTTGGACTTCTTGGTTAAGAAAGCAAGAAAGGAGGATTCAAGTGAATAATCAATTAACTATACCTTATGTAATCGAAAAAACAGCTCATGGCGAAAGGGCTTATGATATTTATTCGCGTCTTTTGAAAGATAGAATAATTTTTATAGGGTCAGAAATAGATCAACCTACAGCTAATAGCGTGATAGCTCAATTATTGTTTCTTGAAGCTAAAACACCCGATAAGGAAGTTCAAATTTTTATAAATAGCCTTGGAGGAAGTGTTTCTGATGGTCTTGCAATTTATGATACCATGCAATATGTAAGGAATCCGATAACTACAATATCCGTTGGTATTTCGGCTTCTATTGCAGCAATAATATTAACAGCCGGGACAAAAGGTAGAAGATTTGCTCTTCCTAACTCACGAGTTCTTCTTCACCAGCCCTCAGGAGGTGTTAAAGGAGTAGCTTCAGATATCGAAATACATGCGGATGAAATCATAAAAATTAGAGAAAGATTGCATAAAATTCTTGCTGAGCATACAAATCAACCTTTAAAGAAAATTAAAGCCGATACAGACAGAGATTTCTGGATGACAGCACAGGAAGCTCTTGCATATGGACTCATAGATGAAGTTATTAAAAGCAAAAAGGAAGTAGGTGATGCGGAAAAAGTTTAAAGACGCCTTTTGTTCGTTCTGTGGGCGGGCACATTCAGAGACTGCACGACTTATAGCAGGGAAAAATGACACATATATATGTGAAGATTGTGTAGAACTTTTTTCTGATTTTTTAGAAGAAGAGACTAAAGAATTTCCGAGAAAATTTGATTTCGACATACCTACGCCTGCTGAAATAAAGGAACATCTCGATGGATACGTTATTGGGCAAGAAAAAGCTAAAAAAACACTTTCCGTAGCTGTATATAATCACTACAAAAAAGTTAAATATAAACCGAAAGAAATAGAAGTAGATAAGTCCAATATTCTTCTTATAGGTCCTACTGGTGTCGGTAAAACTCTTCTTGTCCAAACACTTGCTAAATTTTTACAGCTTCCACTTGCTCTTTCTGATGCTACTTCTCTAACAGAAGCAGGTTATGTAGGCGAAGATGTTGAAAATCTGCTGGTGCGACTTCTTCAGGCTGCGGATTATAACGTGGAATTAGCTGAAAAGGGTATAGTCTATATAGATGAGTTGGATAAAATCGCAAGAAAATCTGAGAACCCTTCTATTACAAGGGATGTATCTGGAGAAGGGGTCCAACAAGCTTTACTCAAGATAGTAGAAGGAGCTGTTGTGAACGTACCTCCTCAAGGGGGCAGGAAACACCCTGAACAGGAATTTATTAGTTTGGATACCAGGAATATTCTTTTCATCGCTGGTGGTACTTTTGATGGTCTTCAGAATATAATAAAAAGTAGATTGCAATGTAACGTTCTTGGTTTTAATACTTCTTCAAATGAGCAAGAAATAAAAAATCCTGAAAATATATTGGAACAGATTGAACCTCACGATCTTATGCACTATGGTTTAATACCGGAAATTGTAGGAAGATTTCCTATAATTACTACATTAAATAGGTTGTCTATTTCCGATCTAACTGATGTTTTGTGTAAACCTAATAATGCGCTGGTTAAGCAGTATAAACAACTTCTAAATTGGGATGGAATTAAGCTAACCTTTACCCGTCCCGCTCTGTATGAAATTTCAAAAAGAGCGTCGAGGATGAAGACAGGAGCCAGAGCATTAAGGGGAATAATCGAAGAATTGATGCTTGATTTAATGTTTGATCTGCCTCAGATGAGAAATATCGAGGGCTGCCGAATCACAAAATCAACAATTACAAAAGGTACACCTCCCCAGATAATTCGAAAAAAGAAAAAGGCTCAATGAGGCATGAGAGTATATTTTAGAAGGTAAATCTCCTTTAAAATGATTAGATGGTCTCCTTTTAGATATATATCTACTGTATATATTTTAATAATTTTGCTTGGTGCATTATTACTAAAATTCCCTGTTGCAAATAGAGGTCTATCTCTCATAGATTCATTGTTTACTTCGACTTCGGCTATATGCGTTACGGGTTTAATTGTTAAAGATACTGCTTTAGATTTCACTTTAACTGGTAAAGCGATAATATTGTTTTTAATTCAAGTTGGAGGTATGGGATACATGGCTGTGGCTAGTTTATTTATGACTATATTCGCTATTAAACCCGATAAAAGACAAAACATTGTAGTCCAACAGGAATTTGGTCTATTTAGTAGGGATAATACGTTAATGTTTTTAAGATTGGTAGTGCTGACCACTTTTATTTTTGAAATGTTAGGTTTTATTTTCTTGTTTCTTGGTTTTAAAGATAGCTTCAATGTTAACGAAACAATAGTTCATGCAATATTTCATTCCGTTAGTGCTTTCTGTAATGCCGGCTTTAGTTCTTTTTCCAATAACCTTGGATCTTTTGCAAATAACCCAATTATCGGGCTAACAGCTGCATTTCTTTTTATAATAGGAGGACTTGGGTTTATAGTTATTATAGACATATTAGAACGTTTAAAAGGAGAAAAAAGATATCTTTCAGAGCATTCCAGAATTGTAATTTATACAACATTAATACTTATTATTGTGGGTACAACCGCTATATACATATTGGAGTATGGAAATACCCTAGGAGATAATAAAATAATTTCTAAATTTATCATTTCCTTTTTCACTGCAACGACGCCCAGAACTGCCGGTTTTTCTCTTCTGAATATAGGAAGTTTGCTACCCACAACTCTTTTAATAATAGTAATGTTTATGTTTATAGGG
>CAZALG010000113.1:0-6835 GCA_964485935.1 uncultured bacterium
CCAGATTCATACCAAGCTTTTCAACTATCGGAAGGAAAATAGGTGTGAATATCAATATCGCAGGAGTCATATCAAGAAAAGTCCCAACAAAAAGCAACATAATATTAATCATTAAAAGAATTGCAATCTTATTGCTTGAAATCGATAATATAGCTCCGCTTATGAGTTCAGGGACGTTCTGAGCTGCCATAAACCATGACATACCTGTTGACGCCCCGATAAGAAGCATCACTACAGACGTCGTAACACCGCATTGAAGCAATATCCCGGGCAGGTCCTTCCACTTGACTTCTTTATATACTAATACTGCAAGGACAAAAGCATAAACAACAGCTATACTTGCAGCCTCCGTTGGAGTAAATATTCCGCTTAAGATTCCGCCCATGACGATTAAGATCAATAATAGTCCCGGGAGAGCGCCAAAAAATCTTCTTATGGTTTCTTTCATAGGTATTATTTTACCGGTTCCATATCCTCGTTTCTTTGCTATAACAGCACTTGCACCCATTAGAAATAATCCGACCAGAACCCCGGGAATAATTCCCGCCAAGAACAGTGCAGCGACGGATACACTACCAGTAACAAGTGCATAAACAATCATTACATTGCTGGGAGGTATTAAAAGGCCCGTTGTTGCGGCACATGAAGTCAACGCAATATTAAAATTCTTATCATATCCCTTCCTGTTCATCTCCGGAATCATAGTTCCACCAATCGAAGTTACAGCTGCAACCGAAGAACCCGATACTGCTCCAACCAGCATACAACCTAAAGTATTAACGAAAGCAAGACCGCCGGTAAATCTTCCAACCATGGCTTCCGCGAAATCAATCAACCTTCTCGCTATTCCACCTCTCCCCAACAACAACCCCATAAGAATGAAAAAAGGTATAGCAAGGAGAGCAAAACTATCTATACCGGTCGCAAGACGCGGAGCGACTATATTAACGGCTGAAACTCCTCCAACAGCAGAAACAGCCCATAAAGTGGCAAGACCTATACATATCCCAATGGGAACATCCATTACAAGGAGGATTAAAAATGTCCCAACCATCACGATAACAGGCATATTCATTTTTTCCCCTTCCCGACTAAGAACACTATGTCTTTAAAAATAAACTCGATAGAATAGGTGATTATAAAGAAGGCGCTTATCGGCAGACAGAGATAAAGGTACCCTGTAGGTATTCCCATTGTAGGTGAAATTTGATGGTTAATAAAAGCATTACGAACGAAATTCATCCCACCCAAAAGCATAACCTGAAAGGCAAAATACCCAACAAGAATCGCAATAACTATTTCAAGAATTCTCCTGTGACGCACACCTAACTTATAAGCAAAATATTCCATACCAATATGCGCTTTCTCTCCGTAAGCATAAGCAGCACCAACTACCCCACACCACATCAACATATAAGTTGACGATTCCTCAGTCCAAACAGCAGGCACTCGCAAAACAAGGCGCGTAAAAACCTGCCATAGAACGGTTATCACCATTATACCCACAATCGTAACAACAAAAAATCCCAGTACTTTGTTACGCCAAAAGGATAAAAGCTTAAAAAATTCCTTCATGGATACTTTATTATAATTCTTCTATTCTGGCTTTATAGCCTTTATTTTTTCAATTAAAGGACCTATAAATTCATCCTTTGAATATTCTTCATACATTGGTTCTACTGCTTCTAAGAAAGGTGCTTGATCCGGAATTATCACCTCTACGCCAACTGAATCGAGAAGCGCAAAGTTTTCCTTTACAACTTCAGCCCAGAGTCGCCTCTGATATTCTACAGATATATCAAAAGTCTTTATCATTGTAGCTTTATCTTCTTCAGTCAGTTTATCCCATGCTTTTTTGCCTGCAAGCACAACATCCATTGGAGAGGTATGTTTATCAAGAGAATAATATTTGCAAACCTCATAATGCCTTGCAGAAACAAAGGAAGGAGGATTGTTTTCAGCTCCGTCCACAGTTCCCTGCTGCAGCGCAGTATAAAGCTCACCCCAACTAATAGGAGTGGGAGAAGCACCAAGTGTTTTTAATAGACTTATAGCCATAGGACTTTTTATGACTCTTATTTTAAGATTCTTTAGATCGGCAGGAGTTCTAATGAGACCGCCCTTAGTATAAAAGCTCCTCTCTCCCGCTTCATAAAAACCTATTCCCACGAGTCCCCTGTCCGAGCCTGCATCCAATAGTTCTTTGCCAAAAGCAGAGTTAAGAACTTTCCATTTATGGTCCTTATTTTTAAAAAGATACGGCATTCCAAGCACTTTCATCTCGGGAACGAAAGCTTCCAGCCCGGCAGAGGAGACCTTTGTAAGGTCTAATGTTCCCATTTGAAGCTGTTCAACAAGTTCTTTTTCACCCCCAAGCTGACCGCCAGGGTATATTTTTATTATTATACGTCCGTCGGTTGTTTTCTTTAAAGTATCAGCCCAGAATTCCATCGCTTTATGTACGGGATGATTTATATCAAGAGCATGACCTAATTTTAAATTGATTGTACCTTTTGCTGTCTCACCTTTACCACCACAGCCTGCGCCTACTATTATTGTTAAAACAACAAAAATCATGATAAAAGAATTTCTAAATGCCTTCATAAAATACCTCCTAATTATTAACCTCTTAAAAAAGATATAATACCTGCTATCTTAAAATCCATGATTATACTAATATCTTAGGAACCTTTGTCAAGGGAAGTTTTTTACCGCAAAGACGCAGAGAACGCAAAGCTATTTATTTGTTGTTTTTTTAGTACGAAACCCGAAACTATAGTTAACCACAGAAGACACAGAGAAAGATAGGATTAGAAGCGGTACAAGTTAGCAATTCAGGGATTATGAATTAAGCGGTAAGTTTTTTCTCAATACATGCTTCTCATCTAAGCTTTACTGCTAATCCTTAACAATCGCTCAGCTTACTGCTTTTCTGCTAATCCTATAATTGGCACATGACTCTTGACATTTACTTTTTTTTCACTACGATTTACAATAAACTAAGGAGGCAATCAATATGGAAGTAAGATATGCGGCGGATCCTGTTCGTTTTCCCCGTATGACGACAAAAGAGGTAAGAGATAATTTTTTGATTCAATCACTTTTCAAGGTGGGAGAAATTGAAATGCTCTATTCGGATACCGATCGTGCTATAATAGGCTCCGCAGTTCCTTTTGATAGTCCGGTTATACTCGCCACAACGGATGAATTGAGGGCAGCCTATTTTACCGAAAGAAGAGAATTGGGAATACTCAACGTAGGGGAAAAAGGAATTGTCGAAGTTAATAATAAAGTTTATGAAATGAAAAAACTCGACTGCTTATATATAGGCAAAGGAAACGAAAAAATTTCATTCGCCAGCAATTATCCGGATAACCCCGCGGCTTTTTATCTTTTGAGTTATCCCGCGCACAGGGAATATCCCACAAAACTTTCCAGAAAAAAAGATGCTGAAACTCTAAATCTGGGAGACGATGAAAGCTCGAACAAAAGAACGATATACAAGCATATACACCCAGACGGAATTAAGAGCTGTCAGCTGGTTATGGGTGCAACCATAATGGCAAAGGGTAATGTTTGGAATACCATGCCTCCTCACACTCATGAGCGCAGGATGGAAGTTTATTTGTACTTCGACATCGGAAAAGATAACAGGGTATTTCATTTCTGCGGACAACCTGATGAAACAAAACACATTGTTGTATCCGACAGACAGGCTGTTATTTCTCCAAGCTGGTCGATTCACTCCGGAGTGGGAACCTCCGCCTACAGTTTCTGCTGGGGTATGGGCGGAGAAAACCAATCATTCGATGATATGGATCACCTGGATATAGGAGATTTAAAATGAAGAATAAAAATATAACGGATAAATTCAGACTGGAAGGTAAAAGAGCACTCGTAACGGGTTGCAGACGCGGAATAGGTCTCGGCATGGCAGAAGCTCTCTCGGAGGCCGGCGCAGATATTGTGGGAGTTAGTAAATCTCTTAAAGAAGGGAGTGACGTAGAAAAATCAGTAAAAGCTTCAGGTCGTGATTTCAAGGGATATGCGTGTGATTTCTCAAACAGGGATGCCTTATATGATTTCATAAAGAAAGTAAAAGTTGACTTTGAACAGATAGACATCCTGGTAAACAACGCCGGAACCATAAAAAGAAAACCGGCAGAGGAATACCCTGACGAATACTGGAATGAAGTAATCGAAGTCAACCTCACCGCCCAGTTTGTAATGGCTAGGGAATTCGGAAAAGATATGATAAAAAGAGGCTATGGTAAAATTATATTCACAGCTTCTCTGCTGGCTTTTTTCGGTGGTATAACAGTTCCAGCTTATTCGGCGAGTAAAGGTGGAATAGGGCAACTAACTAAAGCGCTGTCCAACGAATGGTCTAAATATGGTGTAAATGTAAATGCCATAGCACCCGGTTATATAGTAACCGACAATACACAGGCCTTAAGAGAAGACAAAGTAAGAAATCAGGGCATTCTGAATAGAATTCCTTTCGGCAGATGGGGAACTCCTGAGGATTTAAAAGGCGCAGTCGTATTTCTCGCCTCAGAAGCATCAGATTACGTATGCGGTACAATTTTAATCGTAGATGGTGGATGGACAGGAAGATAAATACAGGAGGAATAAATGAGAAATTCATTAATTAAATATTTTCTATCCTTATTTCTAATAATCATATCGGGCTGTACTTGCGGAGACCTCACGCGAAATTATCCGGAGTCTTTTTCGATTAAAGCAACAAACAAAATTGATTTGGAAAGAAAAGACGCTTCTATTTTTATTGATATAGATATGATAAAAGACAAACACCCTGATTTTAATCCCGAAGCGTTTGTAATTATTAAAGATGGAAAAGAGTTGCCAAGCCAGAGTATAAAAAACAAGGACAATCAATATAAAATAGCTTTCCTGGCTGATTTCGACCCGAAAGAAAACAAGAATTTAACTGTAAGATGTGCGAGAGAAGGCAAGAAGAAAAGAGAATATCCCAAACGAACTCAAGGGATATTATCAATTAAATCCGGAGGCGCATGGAAAGAAAATAAATATGAAGGAGGAACTTTCAAAGATACAAACTACCTAAAAACTCCACCCGGACACACTGATCACTCGGAATTTATCCGTTTTGAAGGACCGGGTTGGGAATCCGATAAGGTCGGCTACAGGTTATATCTGGACTGGCGAAACGGTATAGATATTTTCGGGAAAAAAATCAGCGATATTGTACTGCAAGATGTCGGGCAGGATGGGTTTGAATCCTACCATGAAATGTCTCCCTGGGGGATGGATATATTGAAGGTCGGCGACGCTCTCGGGCTTGGCGCTGTCGGGATATGGAAAAACGATAAAGTAGAAAGAGTATCAAAAACCGATAGTTTAATCTGTGAAATTTTAGCAAATGGAGCTGTATATTCACAATTACGCATAAAATACCTCGGATGGAAAACAAATTCGGAAAAATATAACTTAACTTCGGATCTTTCCATTACAGCAGGGAGCAGGTTAACAAAACATGATATTAGTGTAGATAAAGATATCAATAATCTCTGTACAGGTATTGTAAAGAGTGAAGGGGCTGATATTCTACAATCAGAAGATAAAGAAA
Organism: uncultured bacterium; assembly: GCA_964485935.1. GTDB lineage: Bacteria > Hydrothermota > UBA3072 > UBA3072 > UBA3072 > JAFGHJ01. Next base: position 5,615 of record CAZALG010000113.1, read on the forward strand.
CCGGGTGGGGTTATTTAGCCTCGTACGGGAATCAAAGTATTATTGGCGATAAACTGGGAATGGCTATTTTATATAGAAATAGTAATAAAGTTACTGTAACAGAGGATGAGCTAAATGAAGTAGTAGTTCTAAAACCGAAAGAAGGTATTTTGACCTACTATTTCCTTGCCGCCTGGGAACAGGAACCGGATGGAATAAAGAACGAAGAAGAATTTATAAAGTATCTTGAAGTAATTATAAAAGAACTCAATTCCCCACTTTCAATCGAAATAACGCAGGGAGATAATTAATCTAATCTTTTGAACTGATAACAGCTAACCACTTTCTCGCAACTTCTTCCATCTTCTGCGGATTATTTACATCTGTTGTCAACGCGGAACCACAAAATATCCCGTCAGGATCTGTTCTGGCAATTTCCCCAAGATTTTCCGCAGAAATACCACCGGTGTAAAATACGGTTAAATTTTTGTAAGGTCCTTTCCAGGCTTTTGTAATACCGTAAAATGAATTTGTAGCTGTAACAGTAGGAAAAAGCTTATACACCCACTGGTAAGGATATTTTTTTCTTAATTCAGCGAATTCACAACCATAGAGTTCCGCCTTTTCTACAAGCTGTTTACCTACATCTCCCAATCCACCCGGAACACACATTATATCGTTAGTAACGCAAACTTCTAATACCTCCGGAATATAGTCGGCAGAAACGACACCGGCAACACCCTGCCGTATGGCATCTTCTGCAAGTTTTCCGGTCATAACCGTTCCTGCAAGTATTAAGGCATCGGGATACCTGTCAAGAACAGCCTTTATACCGGAAGAAGCAATCTCGCTTCGAAAAACAATCTCAAGAGTAATCCCAAGAGGGTGTAATATTTCATAAGCTTTAACGCATTCCTCAGTGGACTTCGGAGCTAAAATTGCGATTACTCTAGTCCTTTTAATTTGTCTGAACACGGCTGCCGACTTATTCATACAATACCTCCATTTTATAATATTAAACCGGAAAAGAATCAACTATAAAAACTCGCCCCTGCATCCTATCGGCTTTTTCATTTTAGAACTGAGCAACGAATTTGTCAAGGACTGTTTAAACCACGAAACAAGAAAGAATTAAGGAGCTAGATAACAAGTAAATAGTCAAATTGTTGGATCGTTAAATCGGCCTCTCCACACCTTTTTTATTTTTTTAACTCGAAACACGAAACTAATGTAATCCAGTCA
>CAZALG010000114.1:0-6814 GCA_964485935.1 uncultured bacterium
GCAGCTGTTATTATGATGTCGCATTTAGGTAGACCCGGTGGAAAAGTTGTCGAGAAATTTTCACTTCGTCCGGTAGCAGATCGCCTTTCCGAGCTTCTGAGTGCAGAAGTCGGGTTTATAGGAAAAACTGTTGGTCCGGAAGTCGAAGAGAAAGTCAAATCTCTTAAGAGTGGAGATTTATTACTGCTTGAGAATACAAGATTTATTCCGGGAGAGAAAGAAAATGACAAAGAATTTTCAAGGCTTCTCTCGAATCTTGGCGATGTATACATAAACGATGCTTTTGCTACCGCTCATAGAGCGCATGCTTCTACTTATGGTGTGGCAGAGTATATAAAAGATAAAGGTGTTGGTTTTTTAATGATGAAAGAAATAGAGCAGCTTTCGAAACTTTTAGAAAAACCCGAATCACCATTTACGGTTATTCTTGGCGGTTTAAAACTAAAAACAAAGATACCGGTAATTAAAGGTCTTGCTCCTATTGCAGATAATATTTTGATTGGCGGAGCCATGTCTTTTAGTTTTATTAAGGTAAAGGGCGGAAGCATAGGTCGCTCAGTTGTAGAAGAGAGCCTGTTTGATAAAGTAAAAGAAGCTATTTCGGTTACCGGGCAGCAGGGAGAAAAGCTTCACTTGCCGGATGACATTATAGTTATAGAGAACACGGAGAAGATTAACTCTTCTGAAGAGTGGTCGATTTCGCCCGCTTTCGAGATACCTGAAGGAAAAATGGGGGTTGATATAGGGCCAGAAACGGTTGCGAAATACAAGAAAGTAATCGCAAATTCAAAGACTCTGTTCTGGAATGGTCCTCTTGGGGTTTTTGAAGTTCCTCCATTTGATAAAGGAACGTGGGAAATTGCGAAAGAAATTGGTGCATTAACGAAAAAGGGAGCCTTTACTGTTGTGGGTGGTGGAGATACTGATAAAGTTTTTGAGAATTCAGATATTTCCGTAAGTCATCTTTCTACAGGAGGGGGTGCATCTCTTGAGTTTGTTTCAGGTAAAGAATTAGCGGCTTTTAAAGTAATGTAAGGGAGGTTCTGATGAGAAAGTTGCTTATTGGCGGTAACTGGAAAATGAATAAAGGGGTAGAAGACACGATTAAATTCGCAGGACGCATTAAAGAGAAAAATTTATCAACGGAAGGTGTTGATGTATTCGTTACACCTCCTTTTACTTCTCTTGTGGATGCCGTAAGAAGCTTTAAAGGTAGTGGAATTCGGGTCGGGGCTCAAAACCTTTTTTGGGAAGACGAAGGAGCATATACCGGTGAGATTTCTTCGGTTTTTCTTAAGGGAATTGGAGTAGAGTGGGTATTGGTAGGTCATTCCGAGAGGAGAACCTATTTTGGTGAGACGAACGCAGGAGTTAGAAAGAAAGTAGAAAAAGCCTTGCGAAAGCAGTTAAAAGTTGTTATATGTATCGGTGAGACCGAAGAGGAAAGAGAAGAAGGGAAAGCAAAGGAAGTTGTAGATAAGCAGATAGAAGAGGGCCTCTTAGGAATAGAATATGATATTGAAAATCTTGCCGTTGCTTATGAACCTGTATGGGCGATTGGGACCGGTAAAACTCCTCATCCCGAAGATGCTGAGGAGATGCATGCTATTATAAGAGAGAAGTTAGGTCCTAAAGGTGAAGAAATAAGAATAATGTATGGTGGGTCTGTTAAAACACACAACATTAAGGATTTTATTTGCCAGGAAGATATAGATGGTGCTTTAATTGGGGGAGCGTCTCTTGATGTTGATGGTTTTGCGGATATGATAAAAATAGCAAAGGAGATTAAATGTTAGGTTTTTTAGTTACGCTACATGTATTTTTTGCGGTTCTTTTAATTCTCGTCATCCTTATGCAGCAGTCTCAGGGTGCAGGCATGAGTTCTGTATTTGGAGGGGCTGGTGGAGGATCTTTCTTTGGAGGTAGGGGAGCCTCTTTGCTTTTGCGGAAAGTAACCGTGGTGCTTGCTATTCTATTTTTTCTTACTTCGACGACAATAGCTATTAAAGTACCCAGATCGACCGGAATCGGGAAAGGAAGCGTTGAGGAGAGATTAAGAGAAAATTTACCTGAGAGAGTAGGAGTTCCATTCGAGCAAGGCGTTTCGGAAGAGGGTGCTTCAGAGGGTTTAATCCCAGAAGAAGGTAATGTAATTCCAGAGGAAAATGCGATTCCAGAGGAAAGCAACTGATACAACTTGAAGGAGGATTTTAATGTTTGCAGTTTTTGAGGCAAAAGGATTTCAGTATGTTGGAAGGCCGGGAGAACGTTTGAGAATTCCCCGGTTAGATACGAAAATCGGTGAGAAAATTACTTTTGACAAGGTTTTACTTGTTGAAAATGGAGATACAAAAATCGGGCAACCTTATATAGAAGGAGCTTCTATTATCGCGAAAATTGTTGAGCACGGGCGATATAAGAAAATAATTGTTTTTAAGTTTAAAAGAAGAAAAAGATATAAGAGAACAAGAGGGCATCGTCAAACTTATACCGAAGTAGAGATTAAAGATATTATACTTGGTGGTAAAGCAACTGCTAAAAAGGAAAGCGTGGAGAAAGTGGTTAAACAAGGGAAGAAGAAAAAGACCGTAGAACCTAAAAAAGCGGGGGGAGCGTCCGCTAAAAAGAAGAAATCGAGTAAAGCTACAAGCAAAACCAAGAAAAAAGCTGACGAATCGAAGAAAAAAGCCAAAAAGACAACAAAGAAGAAGGTGACTACTGCTAAGAAAAAGAAAACAACTGCTAAATCAAAAAAAACTTCCAGCAAAGCAAGTAAGTCAAAGAAGTCGGCAAGTAAAACAAAGAAAAAGAAGAAATGAAACAAATAATTCAAAGGAGGATTGGAAATGGCACATAAAAAAGGAGTTGGTTCATCGCGAAATGGTCGAGATTCGAATCCCCAGTTTCTTGGAGTTAAGAGATTCGGCGGTGAAGAGGTCCAGGCGGGCGCTATAATTATACGCCAGAGAGGTACCAAGTATCACCCTGGTTGGAATGTAGGCAGGGGAGGAGATGACACGCTTTTTGCATTGAAGTCCGGAAAGGTAGAATTTGGAAGTAGGCACGGGAAGAAAGTTGTAAACGTAATCTCCGGATAAAAAAAGAATAGCCACGGATGGACACAGATATACACAGATTTAAAAAAAGTTTTTTTGTTTTAAAGAAAAAAGAAATGAGGTAGGAAGGGTATCCGTGATTATCCGTGAGAATCAGTGGCTATTATCAATTTTGTTTGGTTTATCCTTTTAGAGGTTTAATGTGTTAATCTTTTCGCTTTTGTTTTTTCAAATTTTTTGTGCATTTGAATTTATAAATCCCGGTTCTGTCGAAAAAGGTATGCGCGGTATAGCTTTGAGTACTTTTGAAGGTAACAAAATTGATACTATTGAGGTTGAGATTTTAGGAACAATGCCGGATTATGAATTCGGTAAAGATATTATAATCGCAAAGTTAAAAGGTGGAATTGTGGATGAAACTGGGGTTATTGCGGGTATGAGCGGAAGCCCTGTTTATATAGACGGAAAACTATTGGGTGCAATTTCTTATGGATGGACTTTTTCAAAAGAACCAATTTGTTATGTTACTCCTTTTACCGATATGAAAAAAATGGATGCGAAAAAGTCGGTTGGTGCTTCGAGTTTTACACCGATAAAGCCGGTTCTTACGGTTGCAGGTTTTCTTTCTTCTTCGGTTTCCCTTTTAGATTCTCTTCCCTTCGATTTTACAGTTTCGGAGGCTGTTATGGGAGGGAGAAATGAGGACGTTACCGATTTGGTACCCGGTGGAGTTTGTGGCGTTACTCTTGTTTCTGGTGATGGTAATATTTCCGCTATGGGTACGATAACCGAAGTAATTGGTGATACAATATTCGCATTCGGACACTCTGCTTACGCTACCGGCACTTCGGTTTTGCCTCTTTGCGGAGGAAGTGTTTTAGCATGTTTCCCTTCTCTTTATAAATCATTTAAATTTGCCACTGCGGGAGATATAATTGGAAAAGTAGTATTTGATGGAAGCGCAGGGATAAGGGCTGTGATTGGTGATGAACCGCCAATGGTTGATTGTTGTATTAAGATTGGGAATCTTGTGAAAAGATACAGAGTAACTGCTGAAAAAAGTATTTTTACAGCTATTCCTCCTTTTCTCGTCTTGTCGAACTGGGTTGAAGAGATGGGTCAATACGAATGGGTTACGGTAAGAGGAGAAATAAATATCTGGACAGACGAAGGCAATATTTTGATTCCTCTTGCTCTAAGCGGTGTAGAAATTCAAAGAGATTTATATCAATGGGTAAAGGAGCCTCTGATTGTAATTCAGGAAAATAGGTTCGAAGGAGTAGATATCGATTCTGTCTCTGTAGATTTATCGAGCGAACCAGATGTAAGAGAATATTTTGTAAAGAATTTAAGCGTTGAAAAGAATAAATTTGAGCCGGAAGAAACAATTGATATTAATGTAGTATTGAATAGATATCGTAAGAGCGACACAACTGTAACCTTTAGTTTTAAGGCACCAAAGAATCCCTGTGATTTGCTCTTTAGGGTTTCCGGTAGGGGCGAATATATGGGCTTTGAACTTGGCAGGTCACCGCTTAAGTTTGAGTTTGTTTGTTTTGATGAATGGAAGGTTTTTCTAAACTCCCTACCGTCTCCCGATGTGCTTATATTTTCAGTTTATAAAAAGGAGTCTTCTTTAATTACAGATGCAGGAGAAATCAAGGATTTTCCGCCAAGTCTTGGAATGATTTTAGAAGAAGGACAAAGAAAAATATTTAGAGATTTATATCCTCTTTTCGAGGAGAAAATGAAATTTGATGCTCCCCTTAGCGGAGAGAGTTCTTGGTCGGTGGAAGTTAGGAGGTAAAATGCTGTTATTTGTGCTTTCGTTTGCGTATTTATGGATTTATGAGGGAGATTCTCTTTATAAAGGTCTTTCAGAAGGAACTGTAATTACAAGGGATTCGATTTTTTTGGGGAATAAAATAGAAGAGTTTTCCTGGGAAAGTAGCGGTTTTGTTTCCGATATTCTTAGAATAGATAAGGATATTTATTTTAGCATATCTGATGTTGGTATAATTGCTAGAAAGCAAGATGACGGAACAATAGATACTGTGTTGACTCGCGAAGGAAGTTTGATTTCTTTAGGAAAAAAGGGAAACACTCTTGTGGCAGGTTTATCTCCCTTCGGGAAGATATTTTTTATTAAAGGTTCAAAAATTTTAGACTCTTTATCAGCTCCTTCAGATAATATTTATTGTATGTTCGAATTTTCCGGCAACTTTTTACTCGGAACGGGGCCAGAAGGCAAAGTTTATAAGCTTGTTGATGACAAAGAATTTGAGGAGTATTTTAAAACACAAGCTTCTTCTGTTACACAGTGGCTTAAAAAAGATAATAATCTCTTTTTAGGTACAAGTAATCCCGGACTTGTATACAGGATAGATGCTAATCATGAGGGAAAAATTTACTATGATCCCGGTTTCGAGGAGATAAACGGGCTGGGATACAGCGGAGATACTTTGTGCGTTTCGGGATTACTGCCCGGGCAGGATGAATCCATGGGAGCTATAAAATTTTTTCTGAAAAGTAAAGAATACAAGATTTATGCAGGTACTCCTATATTGTGTGGGGAGGAGGCAGGGAATAAGTTTTATGCCGGGGAATCTGAGGATGGTCAGATAGGAGAGTTTCATCTGAGTGGGTTTAGTATAGTAGCCGATTTAGATGAATCGAGAGTGACTGCGTTGGAAGAAATTGATGAGAGTATTTGGATCGGTTCCGGTTATCCTGCTAAGATTTACAAACTAACAGAGAGAAAATTGAAAGAAGGTGAGTATATTTCTTCTGTATTTAAGGGTGGCGTTTCTGTTATATGGGGAAATCTTGAATATGAAGGTAAGGGAAATATAGAGTTTTTTATAAGAGGAGGAAAGAAAAAAGTAGTAGATTCTTCATGGAGTAAATGGGAAAGTATTGATAAACATATTGAATTAGAAGAACCTTTTTTGCAATGGAAAGCAGTTTTAAAAGAAGATAAAGCTTATCTAAAGGAGGTTCGTGTTTCCTACGGCAAACAAAATTCTCCTCCGAGGATAGAAGAAATTAAGGTATTGCCTCCAAAGATAGGTACTGGTAAAATGGATGAAGGCTCTTCTGTTATGGGAGCTATCCCGCCGGGAGAAAGAGAGCGGCTTAGCAGTATGGGGCTTTATATTCCGGAGGATGCCTATATTATTGGAGAAGGGATGCGATGTATAAGTTGGCAGGCAAATGACCCTGATAATGATCGATTGGTATTCGATGTTTATATTTCTCGCGATTCGAAAAGTTGGGATAAAATGAAGGAAAATTTATCTGATAATAGTTATTTTCTTAATACTTCTGCTTACCCGGATGGGACTTATTATGTGAAGATAATTGCAAGTGATGAAAGGGACCGGTCTGGTCCTTTTAAATCGGAGAAAAAGGTTTCTTTTTTAGTTGATCATACTCCCCCGGTTTTTAAGGGAATAGAAAAGAAATACATCGGGAACATTGTACAGGTGACTGGTACTGTAAAGGATGAGTTTTCATCCATTATCAGTGTTTTGTATAGTACTGCGGAAACACAAAAAACTCATTGGAAAAGAGCAAGAGCTACGGATGAGCTATTCGATGAGAAAGAAGAAAAGTTTTCCTTTAAGGTTGATAGAAAAGAAAAGTACGGTGCTATAAGAGTTGTGGACAGAAGTAACAATAGTAAGGTTGTAAGGATAGAATTTTAGAAAATCAAGTATCAAAATGGGAAATTATATATCAAAGTTCAAAAATAGAAA
>CAZALG010000115.1:0-6807 GCA_964485935.1 uncultured bacterium
ATCTCCCGCAAGTTTGAATACGAAAACAATTTTGTCCATCAAATTAATCGCATCGTTCACCTGTTTTGTGAGAGCCGCGACTCCGGCAAGATTTGGTATCAGGCCATAAGTAATAGTTCCTTCTCCTGTAACGTTACCATTTTCATCAACGTTAATATGGAAAACTGTGGAATGCTCCACGAGAAGAGTCATTATTATCTTGTCGTTCCCATACGGTAACTCAGCTTTTTTTCCTCTGAATTGTGAAACAAAGTCTCCTGATGTCTGTTTGAATCTGACTTCCCATCCCCATCCTGTACCTATCCAATCACCCTCGTATTTTGACACTTCGCTTTTGCTTCTTAACGAAATAAAAAATATTAATAAGATAATGATAATAGATTTTTTCATTTTTTCCTCCTATGATTCAAGTTAAAAGAAATGTTTTATAATGTCAAGGTCTTCTAATCGATTTACCTTCCGTTGATATCTAATGGGATTCGAGGATTCTAGGGCTCAAGTAAAAAAACAAAAAAATCCGTGTAAATCCGTGGCTAATTAAGGAGTAGCGGGTTGGGTTTCTAACTTCTATTTTAACAAAAATTCCTCTTTCTTGAGATACTCGATTATCTCGAGAGCGTCTTCTTCCGGAGTTTTATTGACCGTATCGGCAATTATTTCCGGATCTACAGGTCTTTCATAAGGGTCATCAATACCCGTAAAGTTTTTTATCTCTCCTCTTAAAGCTTTCGCGTAAAGACCTTTGGGATCTCTGTCTTCGCAAACCTCGAGGGGAGTATCGACAAAAATCATGTGAAATTTATCATCTCCAACCATATTTCTAACTTCGTTTCTGGCATCCCGGTATGGGCTTACAGCCGCGCAGACGACCACTCCGTTATGACGAACAATCTCAGAGGCTACAAAACCAATACGCAAAATATTTATATCTCTGTCTTCCTTAGAAAAACCAAGTCCCTTGGACAGGTGAGTACGGACAACATCTCCGTCGAGCACTGTAACATCTCTTCCGTACTCTGCCATCATTTCAACAAAGGCGTTTGCGATAGTAGATTTGCCTGCTCCGGAAAGTCCGGTAAACCATACACAAAAACCCTGTTCATGTTTTGCCGGATGTCTCTTTCTCAGAATTTCAGCGACTTCCGTTCTCATAAACCACTTTGGAGGTTTTTCTCCCCTTGCGATTGCAGCGCGTGCCTTTGAACCAGATATTTTCGCGATTTTTACTCCTTTTTTGACCTTATCTTTTTCTTCATAACGGTCTTCTTCGGGCAAATAAACAAGTTCATTGAAAGAAACCATTTTTACCCCGATCTCTTCATCGTATTTTTTCATTAGTTCCTGTGCTTCATAAGGTCCGTAAAAAGGTTCTCCTTTAGAATCTTTCCCGGGGCTGGCGTGATCCCTGCCTACGATAAAGTGATTCGCGCCATAATTCCTTCTTATTATAGCGTGCCATAAGGCCTCCCTCGGACCAGCCATTCTCATTGCAAGGGGCAATAAACTGAGGACTGTTTTCTTTTTATCATAATATTTTTCAAAAAGTTCTTTGTAACTTCTGACACGTGTATAATGGTCAACGTCTCCTGGTTTTGTAAGTCCGACGACCGGATGGATAAGTAGAGCGCCATCAATTCTTTCGGCTGCTATTTTGGTAAGCTCTTCATGAACTCTGTGCATGGGATTCCTTGTCTGAAAGGCAACCACATTACTGTAACCAGTTTTGGAAAGCAGTTTTCTTACTTCTGCGGGAGTTAAACGTAGTTCTTTGAAATCGTAATGTTTCGGCAGGTTAAGAATCTTAAGTGAGCCTGAAATATATTTATCTCCCCAGCTGTGCAATTCCGCAACCAGAGGGTGACGGGCGTCGGTTGACCCGTAAACATACTTTGCTTCATTTACAGGATCGCTGGTGTAAATTTCTTCAACTTTCATAATTCCTATCAAATCGTTTCTTTCATCGCGAAGAGCTATTTCTTTTCCTAAATTGCCATTTGAAAAATTAAAGACCGGAAGAGTTATAGTCATAGGAAAGAAAGTACTATCTTTTAGCCTCATTTCTTTTATAACACTGTGATAATCTTCTTCGCCCATAAATCTGTCGAGAGGAGAAAAACCGCCTGTTGCAAGAAGCTCGAGGTCACAAAGCGAGCGTGGAGATAATTGAATGGAGTTTAACTTGTTAGCTTCCCTGATTAACTCGCTCCTTTGTTCTTTTTTTATAATCAAATTTATTAATTTTCCTCCGTAAGGCGATATGACTGAAGTTGTATTTTTGTTTTTTTCTTTCTTTTTACTCATGAAAAATTACTCCTCCCTTATTTCTATTTGTTTTAACTCAAAAGATGCTTGCCTTACCTTAAGTTGATAAAATTGCTTTTTCTGACTTTGAAAAATAAAGACTTTTTTCCTTTCTCTGGAATGAAAATTTTCTTCTAACTTTGTTTCTATTATCCTGTCGACTATTATTGTCCCTGAAGATGTATATATTTTTTTCGGATATTCATCTCCTTTGCTTCCGGAGTAAAAATCTATGTGCGAGATTTCCATCAATCCGTTACTATCGCAATATCCGTTACCTTATCTTCCCCCTTTACTGATACGACCCTGACTCCACGGGTATTACGGTGCTGCTTGCTGATATCCTTAGCATTTAGCCTTATAATCTTACCCGCCTCTGAAATCGCCATCAATTCTTCGTCACCGCTTATCCCAACCATTCGCTGCAGTTTCCTGCCCTTTGTGATTTTTATACCCCTGACTCCTTTGCCCCCGCGATTAGTCTCTCTAAACTCCGAAACGGCTACTCTTTTACCATACCCATCATCTGATATGAATATAAGGTCTTTTATTTTCTCATCAGCTATTACACATGAGACAATACTTTCATTATCCGGAATATTCATACCAATTACGCCCTGAGCAGTTCTCCCCATCTGTCTTATAATCTTCTCATCGAATTTAATTACCTGCCCGTTGCTTGAAGCAATAAGTATTTTATTGCCCTCTAATACTTTCTCGGCAGCAAACAATTCATCTCCCTCTTTCATTCTTTGAGCTATTATTCCTCCCGAATGCGCATTGGCAAAATCCAGAAGTTTTACTTTCTTTATTATTCCTTTCTTTGTAACGAGAATAACGTTATCGCTTTCTCTCATCTCTTTTAAGGTTATCACAGCCTGAGGCATTTCGTTTCTGCCCAGATTTAACATCCTTGCAAGAGATACCCCTTTGGATGTTCTTCCGGCTTCCGGAATCTCGTATATTTTAAGGGGATAACACTTTCCCTCATTCGTAAAAAGCAACATCTGGTCGTGAGTCGATTCAACAAGAAGAGAAGATACGTAATCGGTATCTCCAAGTGATGCTCCTATTATACCTATACCTCCACGCCCCTGCTGTTTGTAGGTATATAAGGGTATTCTCTTTACGTATCCTTTTTTGGTAATTGTAATAACAACTTCTTCTTCTTTAACAAGATCGATGTCCGATTCCGAAAGATCTTCAACCGGACCTCCGAATATCTCCGTTCTTCTCTTATCGTTAAATTTTTCTTTTACTTCTTTAAGCTCTTTAATTATTTCCGCATCCAATCTCTTAGCTGAAGAAAGTATGCTTTTTAGCTTCTCAATAAGTTTTATTTTTTCTTCGTACTCATCGACCAGTTTATTTTTTTCAAGAGAAGTTAACCTGGCCAGTCTCATGTCAAGTATGGCATTTGCCTGTTCTGCACTGAATTCGAAAACTTTAATTAGATTTCCCTGCGCTTCTTCTCTATCCTTTGATTTTTTAATGGTTTCGATAATTTTATCAATATGGTCCAGGGCTTTAAGAAGACCTTCAAGAATATGAGCTCTTTTTTCGGCTTTATCAAGGTCGTATTCGCATCTTCTCCGAACCACTTCTCTTCTGTGATCGATATAAAGCTGAAGAAGCCCTTTTAAATTTAACATCCTGGGAACGCCGTCTACAATAGCAAGAAGTATTATCCCGAATGTTCGCCTTAAACCCGTATATTTCAAAAGTCTTTTAGATACAGTTTCTGAATCGGCAGTTTTCTTTAAAGTTAGTACTACTCTTATTCCGGTTTGGTCAGACTCATCCCGCATATCGGAAACACCTTGAATCTTTCCCTTATTTATCATATCAGCAATTTGTTCAAGCAACGTCGATTTATTAATCTGATAAGGTATTTCCGTTATGATTATCTTTTCCCTGCCGTGGCTTTCAGGTTCAAAATGTAATTTAGCCCGTACTTCAATCTTACCTGAGCCCGTCTCGTATGCTTCTTTTAGGCCTTTATCTCCTACTATCATACCACGTGTCGGGAAATCCGGGCCTTTAATCCATTGCATTAAATCCGAAACGCCAAGTTCAGGATTTTCAATAAGTGCAATAACACCGTCACATACCTCTCCCAACTGATGAGGAGGAATATTGGTTGCCATTCCGACAGCTATTCCGCTGGAACCGTTTACAAGAAGATTGGGAAAAGCTGAAGGTAAAACGGTCGGTTCGGTTAGAGAAGCGTCGAAATTGGGAACAAAATCGACAGTATTTCTATCGATGTCCCGAAGCATTAATTCCGCAATTTTGGATAATCGCACTTCTGTATATCTGTATGCGGCCGCATTGTCGCCATCGATTGAGCCAAAATTACCCTGACCATCAACTAAAGGATAGCGCAAGGAAAAATCCTGCGCCATACGTACAATCGTGTCATAAACAGCCATATCTCCGTGGGGGTGATATTTGCCCAGAACTTCTCCTACGACAGTAGCCGATTTCTTATATGAAGAACTTGAAGATAGACCTATTTTACTCATCGCGTAGAGAACTCTTTGATGGACCGGTTTTAAACCATCGCGGACATCAGGAAGAGCCCTGCCCACAATTACACTCATAGAGTAATCGAGATAGGCTTTCTCTAACTCCTCAACAATAGAACTTCCTCTTATTTTCTCAGCCATTTATAGCTCTTTTTAGTTTTTCTTTTAATAAAGGTACAACCTCGAAAAGATCTCCCACAATTCCAACATCCGCAACTTTGAATATAGGAGCTTCAGGGTCTTTATTTATGGCAATTATAAAATCGGAACTCCTCATGCCCTCTAGATGTTGAATGGCACCGCTTATACCAACAGCGATATACATCTTAGGTCCTACTGTTTTGCCTGTTTGTCCCACCTGGTGAGAATATGGTATCCATCCCTCATCGACCGTTGGTCTCGATGCTCCTACTGCACCACCTAAAACCTCCGCTAATTTAAATAAAATCTTAAAGTTATCGCTACACCCCAAGCCCCTGCCTCCGGAGATAATTATATCCGCGTCTTCAATTGAAATCGCCGAAGTGGTATCTTTAATCCATTTTTCGAATTTAGTAGTGCTTTTTAATAACTCTCCCGATACTTTTTCTTCTATAATTTCTCCCTTTCTATTAGTATCTTCTTCCAGGGGTTTAAATACCTTGGGTCGTACTGTAGCCATCTGAGGCCTCATATTTGGGGTGAGAATTCTTGCCTTGATAGACCCTCCGAACGCTGGTCTCGTCTGAAGCAAATTACCGTTTGCATCTACATCGAGACCGGTACAATCGGCTGTAAGACCTGTGTAAATTTTACCTGCGGCTCTGGAAAGAAGCGCTCTTCCTTGGGTTGTAGAAGGAGCAAGGAAAATCGAAGGCTTATACTTTTTAATCATATCTATCAAAATATTTGTGTAAGGCTCCGGCAAAAAATTAAATAATGAATCATCAGCAACTACAATTACTTTATCAGCACCATACGAAATTAGTTTTTCCGGCTTACCTTTTAGATCTTTACCCAGGAGAAGAGCATAGAGGGCAACGTTGAGTTTGTCTGCCAGTTCTCTTCCTTTTCCGACAAGTTCAAGTGCAGCTTCCTCAAGTTCTCCTCTTCGCTGTTCGGCAAATACCATCACATCCTTATAATTCTCTTTACCTTCGAATTTATGGGTCTCGGCTTTTAATTCGATGGCGTTAGTAGGACAAGGTTTAACGCATTCGCCGCAAAGAGTACATTTTTCGAGGTCAATTATCGCAAGTCGCTTAACTTCTTTCCCATTTGAAAGAACATGGGTCTCTTCTGTCATATTAATAGCACCGTATTGACAGACATTAAAACAAATACCACAACCAGTGCATTTATCTTTAATTATTCTTATACCCATATTAAATAAGCCCCATTTCTTTTTGCTTCTTTACAATTTCTTCTGCCGCTTCATCTAACTGTTCAATGTTGAAAATTTTCCCGTCTTTTGATAAATCCGGCGTGAAGATTTCGTCAACCTTTGTAGGAGAACCATTTATTCCTATCTTATCTTTATCGGCACCTATGTCCTCCGGACCCCAATTCGCGATTTCAGCTTTTTTGGCATTTAATCTTCCTTTTAAGGTCGGAAGACGCGGCTCATTTATTTCTTTAACTACTGTAATTAAAAGAGGTAGGGGAGAAGAAATAACTTCATAGCCTCCTTCAACCAGTCTTTCTGCTTTAATATTTTTTTCTGAAATTTCATCTATTTTTCTTACAAAAGTAATTTGAGGTATACCGAGTTGCGCGGCTACACCGGGACCAACCTGAGCGGTATCCCCATCTATTGCCTGTTTGCCGCAAATAATTACGTCATAATTTCCTATTTTTTGACATGCTTTCGCGAGAGTATAAGAAGTCGCCCACGTGTCAGCTCCGGCAAAATCACGTGAAGTTAATAAGGCGGCCTGATCTACCCCCATACCGATAACTTCTCTCAAAGCTCCTTCAGCCTGCGGGGGTCCCATAGAAA
>CAZALG010000116.1:0-6758 GCA_964485935.1 uncultured bacterium
AAACAAATTTTATACCAATACTATAAAACTTCATGTCGCTATGTGTATTGGTAAACTCAATCTCCACATTAAGGTTATCAGAAGCTTTATAGCCCACACCAATTCCAAAAGAGGGGCCTATCTCTTTATATGGCGTCTCCACATCCTCAATTGTCTCAAGCACGGTCTCATGTGTAACACCTATTTTACCCTTAAAGTATATTTCGTTGCGCGGTATGCTACTTATTACACCATACGCGCCAAAAGTCCTCATGTGCGATTTGTTTCCGGGATAACCGCTTACATAATCCCCACCAAAGTATCCCAGATTGAAATCCCCTTCAAGTGTTAATTCGAAGTTCCTGTTCTTAAAGGGTAAAGTATAGCCAACAGTGCCTCCTACAGAAAAGATGTTCAAGGAATTCTCATTATCTAAAGTAAACGTTCCCCCTTTAAATCCTATATTTATCCCCTTTTTTGGCTGATCGGCATAACCAATAGTCGATGTAAAAAAAAGAATTAATGACAACATGATTATAATGTATTTTTTCATCCAAACTCCTTTAATATTTTTTTCAATAATAAAGCTTGTATTGATAATGTCAAGACTGAATTCACCTGGTTGAATGGTTAAATGGTTTTTTCGTGTGTTTAGTGTGTTTCGTGGTTAATCTTTTTCATGCCTTGACAAAGATTAATAACAGGTTTATTGTCTCTTAAGTATTTTAAGGAGGACTAAATGAATCTTAAACGAACTATATTTATTGTTTTACTTGCGATAACGACCTTTTCTTATGGATGCGGAGAATCTCAGAGTACCGGACCAACTACCAGCACAACCACAACAACCAGTGGAGGTATAATAAATCCGGCAACACCTGGACTTGAAGGATGTGGTGTTAACCTTCAACCCTCTTACTACTGCAGCGGAGACATGGATTTAGGCTGGGCCTTAATGGATAATTATTCCGATATCAAAACTTTAAGGATAGAATTAGATACGAGTACGAATTCCACAATAGATGATTTCACGAGATGGATAAGTGAAGCCAACGACAATGGTTACGATGTTATAGCTACTTACCACTACGCCTCGGAGCTCGGTTCAAATGACCCGAACGAACTGCTTGCTGCTGCCAACTGGTGGGTGAACAATTGGGACACCCTTTCCTCGGCCGGTTCATTCACCGTGAATCTAATGAATGAATGGGGTGATCATAGCTTGACTTCGCAGGAATACGCAGATGCATATAATGCAGCTATCGACACAGTGCGCCAGGTGTACGACGGTCCGATTATCTGCGATATTCCAGGATGGGGACAGGAGACTCACACGGCTGCTTATGCCTCACCGGATATTGAGGACGAAGACATCATCTTTTCCGTTCATATATATACTAATGGCTGGAACGGAAAAGCCGGACACCCTTTGTGCGCAGCAGACCTTGATTATTTGGAAACCGCGGGAAGACCCTGTATGGTTGGCGAATTCGGAAGCGGAGGTGGTGGTAGTGTCGATTGGTCCGCATTGGTGGACCATGCCAGAGATAAAGGCTGGTCGGTAATCGGCTGGTGCTGGAATGGTGATGGCGGGGATATGAATATGATTGAGCCTTTTTGGAAAAACCATCCTTGTAATACCACTTCATACACGGAAAGTGCTTATTTCGACACCATATACGATAAATTAGAAGCGTATGATACAACCTCTATAAATAGTAACTAAGTACGACAGCTTAAACTAATTTTGATAAATTTTTTACCCACGGGTCGAAAGAAAAAGGCTGCCCAAATAATTATGGGCAGCCTTTAATGTAACTTAATTAAGACAATAAATATTCTTTAAAAGCTTTATAATCATTGGGTAGATGCGCAGGTTCTATTACCCTTTTGTCTATATCCACCAATGAAGGATGAGCTTTAGGAGCTATTTTAAGAGCTTCTTCTATGATTTCCGGGAACTTAGAAGGATGTGCAGTCTCAAAACATACTGCGGTCTTTTCAATATTTTTATAATGATGTATCAAAGCCGCGACACCTACTGCACCATGCGGTTCGAGTAATACATTATAATTTTCGTAAATTTCTTTTATGGTTTCCACAGTTTCTTCGTCGCTAATAGATACCGAGTATAAATTCTTTCTCATCGTAGCAATATCGGGGTCCTTATGAACATTACCCTCTTTGTCCACAGTGCCTCCGTAAAGGTCAAAGTACCTCGCGAGATTACTTGGATTTCCCACATTCATAGCATTGGAAAGACATTTACGTGAAGGATCTACCTTAGAGTAAACTCCGCTTTCGAGAAATTTCGGAAATTCATCATTTTCATTTGTAGCAATTATGAGTAACTCTACAGGCAAACCCATTCTGCGTGCGATTTCGCAACCTAAAGAATTTCCGAAATTGCCTGAGGGGACCGAAAAAACAATCGGGCGAAATTCATCGACAACGTTTACATAAGAATAAAAGTAATAAACTATCTGGGGCAAAATTCTTCCTATGTTAATTGAATTCGCGGAAGTCAAATTTAAACTCTTAAGTTCTGGGTCACTGAATGCCTGTTTCACCAGACGCTGACAGTCATCGAATTTACCGTCGATAGCTATGGTGGTAGTATTATCTCCTATTGCATTTAATTGTTTTCTTTGCCTTTCGCTAACTTCTAATTCAGGATAGAGAATAAACACATTAATACCCGGCAAATTCTTATAGGCGTTCCCTATTGCGCTTCCAGTATCTCCGGAAGTTGCTACCAGAACCGTTATTTCCTGATCCTCTTCCTTTAATTCTTCCATCAATCTTGACATAAGCTGTGCTGCAAAATCTTTAAACGAAGCAGTGGGGCCCTGGTCCATTCTGGCGAGATAAACATCTCCGAGGATTTTCTCGATTGGAATACTAAAAGAGTACGCATCCCGGCAAATTTCTTTTAGTTTTTTATCACCTATATCTTCTTTTAAATATTTCCCAAGTATCGCGAAAGCAACTTCGAAATAAGGTTTATTTTTAAGTGATAAAATTTCCTCTTTATACATTAAAGGTATACGATTTGGCATAAATAGTCCGTTATCCGGAGCCTGCCCCATAAAAAGAGCCTCTTTAAAGTTTACTTCCCCTTTAAAACCCTCGATTTCTTCCGTCTTTAATTCTCTATTTGTGCTGTAATATAAAATCCTATTACTCAATTCCATCTCCTTATAATTTTACCGCAAAGGCGCAGAGAACGCAGAGCCACTCCACATCCCAAAATATATTTTGTTTGTTTAAAACCCAACCGTCCCCACTAATTCAATCTTACAAAAAAACTAAAGTATTTTATAAAATCTAGAACTAAAAGTCAACTGTTAAATATCGATTTCTTCGGGGTCACCTTCCGCTGGAACAACTCCCCACTCCTGGTCTTCATAATCAAAATCCGCGATTTTTTCAATAGGCAGCTTCATGTATTTGCCATATCCTTCTGCCGCAATTTCTCCATTTCCCAGAGGTATCTCCCCGGTACCTTCATATATTCGGTTTGTTTCTCTGGTAATACGAGCCTTTACTCTTACCTCCTCATCGAGGGGTACCGGTTTTTTAAAACAAACATGGAACTCCACCGTCACAAACCAAACATCTTCCTCATAATTTATCAAAATAGCTCTTCCTATCGTTTCATCCAGAACAGCCGAAATCATTCCTCCGTGAAGACGTCCCGGATAACCCTGATGTTCTTCTATCGGTTTAAAAATACCAACCAATTCTTTGTTTTCCAATTCGTAAAAATGAGCCTTGAGCCCAAGGTCGTTTTTTAATCCGCAGACAAGACACATCTTCGAATTCGGCTGTTTTCGAACGACTTTTCTTTTCATTGCTAATTCCCTCTTTAAAATACTGATTATTTCCTTTACCGCAAGGTTAATTTAAACCACAGATTACACAGATTATTTAAGATCTTTTCTTTTTTGTTTTATTCTAGCTACTAACTTCCAACTACTAACTACTATCTTCTATCCACTCTTAACTTCCCGCTAACTAAAAACCCCCTTGACAAATTTCAAAAAATCATTATAATGCTTTTTATAACAAAGTACTTTGTTTAAGAAATAAAAATCATGTATATAATTACGGATTTGAGTGAGAGAAAATATGATAATTTTAGCTGCAGGCATATAAAAAAGTGCTTTTTAGAGTCAACTTTTTTCTTACTGGTATGCAAGGAATTGAAAGTATTGACTTCCGGGGAAATCATTTGTATAATGATGTTGCATTTTTCGCAAAAAAATAATTTAAAGACATGCTTCAATAAGGAGGTTTTATGAGTTTTTATAAAAAACTTTATAAGTTGATTAATCTTTGTTTCTTTTTTTTCGCGTTGGTTCTAACCGCAGGTATTATAGAAAAAGAAGTGACCTTTAATATAAATGATCTTGCGTTCTCATCACTCGAAGGATACGATTTAGTTAAACTAAAAGGTTGCAAGTCGACTGTAGAGATAGGAGCGCCACTGCTTCCGAGAGCTTCTTTTTCTCTTCTTATTCCTCAGGGTTCTGAAGTAGCAGATATTGAAGTCGTTTCTTTCGACAAAGAGGAAATTGCCGGAGAATATAATATATATCCTACCCAACATCCACAGCCGTTCACAAAAGATAAGGTCTTTCCTTTTGTAGAACCAGATAAGGATATTTATACGGCAAGTTTCCCTTACCCTGGAAAAATTGTCGAAAATCCAAACACAGGTTCGATGGGCGGTTATAGACTCGCCAGTTTACTTGTTTACCCTTTACAGTATATACCAGCCGAAAAGAAGTTGGTTTTTTATTCGAGAATAAAGTTTAAGATTACTTATGAAGAAAAAACACGTTCGTTAAACATAAAAACAAAAACTGAAAAACAAAACAAAATATTTAAAGAAAGAGTTAGAAATTTAATTCTCAATCCGGAAGATATTGGGATGTTTGAACCTGCTCTCGGACTACGTGGCAGCCTGGACTTACCCGCAGATAATATTGAATACGTAATAATAACCGTAGACTCCTTTCAAACAGCTTTCCGGGAACTCGCGGATTGGAAAACAAGGAAAGGAATTCCCGCGAAAGTTGTCACTCTCGATTCTATCTATGATAATTATACAGGTGACGATAATGCCGAGAGAGTAAGAAATTTCATAATAGACGCGAATTCAACCTGGGGAACCATCTGGGTTCTCCTAGGGGGTCAGTGTGACTATGAATGGGGTCAGGAAATAGTTCCCAGAAGAAATGTCTGGTATAGAAGGGTAGACGGAGACGAAACTGATACTATCCCTTCAGATCTTTATTTTTCAGATCTTGATGGAGACTGGGACGCAGACGGGGATGGTGTATATGGCGAATCCACAGACGATGTTGATTTATACTCGGACGTTTTTGTGGGGAGAGCCCCCGTACGGACTGTTGCCCAGGCCGAAACTTTTGCAAATAAAGTTCTCACCTATGAAAAAAGTCCTCCGTCCGGTTATCAGAAAAAGATACTTCTGCCTGCAGCTATTCTATGGACTTATTATGACGAGAAACTCTCACAGGAGGCAATTGCCAACATGGTACCCGGAGACTGGCAGGTTTCAAAGTTATATGAACGAGATGGAGACCTAACACACGAAGCTTTCGTCGATTCTGTCAAATCGGGATTTGGGTTTGCTCATCTTGTAGGACATGGAAATCAATATGGTATTTACACTTATCGTGCCGATGCTTATTTAAATTCAGATGACTTAGACGCCCTGGATAATAACGGTTTACTTGGCATACATAATTCTATAGGTTGTATGTGCGGTGCAATCGATTATGTTCCTTACGGGGATTGTTTTGCGGAACATTATTTAACTCCTTCTACGGGAGGCAGTTATTCTATCATGAATTCAAGATACGGTTGGGGAAATCCCCCAAGCATGGGTCCTTCGGAGCATATTGACACTTGTTTCTATCATGAGATATTTAAAGAAAATTATACCTATCATGACCATGTGGGTGTGGCGCACGCTTTTTCTAAAGATGGATATGTCCCAGAAGTAAACTGGGGATCTTTTTGGGCATGGTGTATTTATGAATTAAATCTATTCGGGGACCCCCAAATGCCTCTCTGGACAGATATTCCCGGAGAATTAACAGTTATTCATGATGCAGTAATACCTATTGGCGGGAGCACTTTCACTGTTAATGTTAACGACAGTGGTTTCGGCGTGGAGGGTGCTCTTGTCTGTTTATATAAAGAAGGAGAAGTTTACCAGAGGGGATATACAGACGCGTCCGGTAATGTTACTCTAACTTTGTCGCCACCGCCTAACTCACTTGGAATAATGTACTGTACAGTTACGAAAAATAATTACATTCCCCATGAAGGAACTGTTGACGTTATTTCTCCTTCTGGTCCATGGGTTATTTTTGAACAGTATACAGTAATGGATGGCTCTGGAAATGGTGATGAAAATGTCGATCCCGGTGAAAGTATTGAACTTCCTTTAACTGTGCATAATGTGGGTCTTGGTGATGGGGTTAGTGTTACAGGAACCATTCGTACGGAAGACTCTTATGTTACCTTAATTGACTCTATTGAAAACTTTGGTGATATTTTAGCCGATTCTCTCTCAATTAGTTTAGAAGATTTCGATTTTGATGTGTCACCGGGATGTCCCGCAAACCATATTATTAATTTTGAGCTTATTGCAAGCGACGTGAACGACAGTACCTGGAACAGTTACTTTTCAGTACCTATATCGACACCGGATATAGCTCTTCCCACAGATACTTTAGATTTCG
>CAZALG010000117.1:0-6705 GCA_964485935.1 uncultured bacterium
ATGGGTTTTAAACAAACAATAAAAATTGGGTGTGGTGCGGCTCTGTGCTCTCTGTGTGTTTGTTTTTTCTCTGTGTTCTCTGTGGTTCTCTTCTTAAAATCCCACGCTTGACAACGGTAGTGTTTCTTATTAGTATAGGGTGAATTCTTATTAGAATTTTAAATTTGGATGAGAATAAAATTCGGATTCGGCAAAGGCTTGCGAATAAGGGAAAAGAGAACGATTAAAAGGATTTACAACGAAGGATTCTTTTACCGGGGTGAATTTATTCGAATACATTATTTGCCGGAAAAAGAAAAAAAATTCTCTATTCGAATGGAAAGAGGAATAAAAGGAGGATTGAAACGCAACAGATTGAGGCGGCAACTTAGGGAAGTGGTTAGAAAATCAAATCCTTCATTAAAAAATGGTTTATATATTATTACAGGGAGGAAAACAGCTTTAATGAAAGATTATAATGAAATAAAGGACGATTTCGATAGATTATGTTTAAAGGAAAATTTATGGCTAAACCGTTAGTAGAGTTATTGAAGTTCTATTCAAAAAACATATCTGTCTTCTTCCCAAGGCGATGTAAATACTACCCCACATGTTCCGCTTACGCAATCCAGGCTTTAAAAACAAAAGGGATTTTTAAAGGCTTATTGCTAAGCATATGGAGACTGTTGCGCTGTAATCCTTTTAGCAAAGGTGGATATGACCCCGTGGGAGGTAATAAATAATGGATGATTCCAGAAGAATGATATTAGGTTTTGTTCTTATATTTCTTTTTATGTTGTTGTTTCAATTTTTTACAGCTTCGAACAAGAAAAACGTACAAGGAGAAGAAACAACCGAGGAAATCAAAGTCGAAGATACTGTAAAAGAGGAAGAAAAAGAGGCCGAAGAAAATTTAAGCGAATTGCTGGTCAAAAAAGATAAAACCGAAAAAGAGGACAGCACAAGTCCCATTAAAGTCAGCACAAAACTTATGGATGTTTATCTGTCATCGAGAGGCGGAGTTATCGACTCTATTTATTTAAAAGACTATAAAGTAACCTTTTTCGCTATTGACAGGAGTGAGCCGTTACTGTCAACATCAATTATTGCATCCAAGAAACCCGTGTCTACACAACCGATTCTCTTCGCCGCAAAGATCGAAGATGAAAATTTAGAGAAAAAAGTCACTTTCTCTTATATGCTTGATTCGGTTTTAGTAAGCAAAACTTATACATTCACGGATTCCTCTTATGTAATACACTTAAAATGTTCTCCCCAGGCAGAATACCTTTATGAAATAGGTGTTTTCGACACGGGAGAAGAATTTTCTCGTGAATCCTATTACAGCGGTGCAGTGTACTTCGCAGGGGGGAAATCATACACTATAAAAAAAGGAGATTTATTCAAAGGCTCGGATGAAGATATATCCGGTGCGATAAGTTGGGTTGGATACAAAACTAAATACTTTTTCAGCGGAGTAGTGCCGGAGGATTATCTGGAGGAGTTCACTCTAAACAAATCACCTGATCAACCTCTTGTTTCAGTCCGTAGTGAATATGAAACCAAATTGTACTTTGGTCCTCTTAAATTTTCCGTTCTAACGTCTGTAAAGGAAGGGATGGAAAATGCGATATATTTTGGGTGGCCTATTATACGACCAATAGCAAAGTTCATCTATAACTTTATTGTATTCCTGCATAAATATATAAATAATTACGGTATGGTAATAATTGTCTTTGTCTTTTGTCTTGTCCTTATTCTTTCACCTCTCACATTACATCAGACCAAATCAATGAGTAAAATGAAAGAATTACAGCCAAAAATGCAGGAAATTAGAAAAAAATTCAAGGATAACCCTCAGCGTATGAATCAAGAAACGATGAAATTATATAGAGAAACAGGCTTCAATCCGTTTTCAAGCTGTCTGCCAATGTTCCTGCAAATGCCTATTTTCTTTGCTTTATTTCAGGTATTAAACGGGTCAATCGAACTAAAAGGCGCACCATTTATTTTATGGATACAGGACCTTTCACAGAAAGATCCCTATTACATACTTCCAATCCTTACAGGAATATCCATGTTCTTTCAGCAGAAAGTCATGGGTCCGGCGCAACAGGATGATCAACAAAAGATTATGTCCTTTATGATGCCCGCTTTTATTACTTTTATTTTCTTAACCCTTCCTTCGGGGTTAACTCTTTATTTCTTCACTTACAATATTTTAATGTTAGGTGTCCATACAATTACACAAAAAAGGACTAAGGAGGTTTAATTATGGTTAACCATGTAATAGAAGTCGAAGCCGAAAATCTTGAAGAAGCAATAAAAAAAGGGCTTGAAGAACTTTCCCTTAAAGAGAAAGAACAGATGGACTGGGAGGTTCTACCTGCCGATGAAGGAGGTATGGTAAGGTTAAAAGTAAAGAAAAAAGAAGTAGCCCCAGAGATTTTCCCCAAAGAAGAATTAGTAAGGAAAGAAGTAAATACTATGCTTGAAAAACTTGGCACCACAGGAAAAATAAGAATAGAAAAAGAGAATGACAGGCTTTATGTGGATATTAGAACTAAAGATATGGACGGAATGTTGATAGGAAAATCCGGTAAGAATTTAGAATCCTTTCAGCACATTTTATCAAGAATTATTCACTCAAAGGATAATTCAATAGAGCTTATTATAGATATTGCCGGTTACAGAAGAAAAAAGGAACGGACTCTTTCTACCAGAGCGAAAGCTTTTGCCCAAGAAGTAAAAAGATCTAAAAGAGAATATATTTTTCAGCCACTGCCTCCTTCCTTGCGTAGATCGATTCATCTTGCAGTTTCAGACATAAAAGGAGTAAGAACTTATACGATAGGAGACACGGAATTAAAGAAGGTAGTTATAGCTCCTTCAAGAGACTGAAAGAGATTGAAGAGGAATTTGTAAAATAAGTTTCTGCGTTTTTTTTCGACTCGTTCGACATTAAAATATATATGGGTGAATCTTCCGAAACAATTTGCGGTATAAGTACACCAATTGGTCTAGGCGCCCTTTCTACTATCAGAGTCAGCGGTAAAGACTCTATCCCCACAGTCGGCAAAATCTTTATTCCCCGTGAAAAACTAAAAAGAGCTCCGGGGAACTCAATCGTTCACGGATGGATAAAAAATCCTAACCGAAAAAAGAATTTAGATGAAGTACTTCTTTTCGTCTTCAAAAGCCCTTCATCCTATACGGGAGAAGATATGGTAGAAATCTCCACCCATGGAGGAACTTTCATACCCAAAAAAGTCCTGGAATTATTGGTAGAACATGGTGCGAGAATAGCTGAAAAGGGTGAATTCACAAGAAGAAGATTTTTAAATGGAAAAATGAGCCTCCTGGAAGCGGAAGCACTTTTGAATGTAATACAGGCTAAAACCGAAAAAAGTCTGCTTATCGCCGAAGAAAATTTAAAAGGTAAACTGCACAAAGAAATTGAAAAAATAAAAAAGAATTTTCTGGAAATAAAAACTCTTATTGAGGCTGATCTGGATTTCGGAGAAAGCGATATGCTCACCTTTGATACACGTGAAGTTATAAGAAAAATTAAAAATGTGAAAACAAATTTAAAAAATATTGCCGCTTCCTACAAAAGGGGAAAGATTTTACTCGACGGATTCCGCTTGGCAATAATAGGAAAACCGAACGTGGGCAAATCGAGTCTGTTTAATACAATACTAAAAGAAGACAAAGCAATTGTCACTGAAATACCCGGCACAACTAGAGATCTTTTAGAAGGAGCAGTAGATATCCAGGGGTATCCGGTTATTCTTCATGATATGGCCGGAATAAGACCTTCCAAATCCAAAATAGAAAAAATAGGCATCGATAGGGCCCTGAATATGGCTCAGAATTCAGACGGGGTTCTGTTTCTTATGGATGCATCGGGACCCATCGACAAGGCGGATAAAGAAATATTCAAAATAATAAAAGAAAAACCATTTATATTAGTAGCAAACAAATCAGATTTAAAAAAGAAAGTTAAAAAGATACCCTTTCCCGGGGAAAAAGTATGGGTTTCAGCAAAAAAACATTCAGGAATCGACGAGCTAAATAAAGCCATTGTCAAACTGATTGAAAAAATAATTCCGCACCACACTGACGAAGGAATAACCTGTACTACCGAAAGACAAAAAGAAAAAATTACCCATGCAATCGATTCTCTTAAAAGCGGACTCGAGGTTATAAAAGAAGGCAAAGACTTAGAGCTTCTTGCTTTTGAAATGGATGAGGCGATAACTTCTCTAAAAGAACTAACAGGCGAAATCACCTCGGAGGATATTCTTGATAAAATATTCTCTAATTTCTGCATCGGAAAATGAAAAAAACGAACTTTTTGTTTGAACTCCCTACCGAGCTTATAGCTCAGTATCCGAGAAAAAAAGGTGACTCACGCCTTATGGTAGTCAGAAGAAACTCAAGAAAAATAGAGCACAAAAGTTTTCCCGATATTCTTGATTATATAACGCCTAAAGATTGTCTGGTGCTAAACAATTCAAAAGTCATCCCGGCGAGAATCAAGGGGTTTAAAGCCTCTACCGGCTCAAAAGTTGAAATTTTACTGGTAGAAAAAAAATCCGATAATTTATGGAAAGCAATGGTTTTCCCCGGAAAAAGAGCCAGAGTTTCAGATGTAATTTTCATAAACGACACAGTCAAGTGCACGGTCGAAAATATCGACCGGGAGACGGGAGAAAGAATCTTAAAATTTGAAGGAATAAACGGAAATCTCCTCGATTACGGGGAAACACCTCTACCACCTTACATTGACCGCGCGCCGGAAAATATCGACATAGAAGGCTATCAGACAATTTATGCTAAGAACAACGGCTCCGTTGCTGCCCCCACTGCCGGATTGCATTTCAGCAAAAAAATTCTGGATGAATTAAAGAGCAAATGCGGAACGATTGTAGAAATTACTCTTCATGTTGGTCCGGGAACATTTCGCCCGGTTCGTACGGAAAAAATAGAA
Source organism: uncultured bacterium (assembly GCA_964485935.1). Classification (GTDB taxonomy): domain Bacteria; phylum Hydrothermota; class UBA3072; order UBA3072; family UBA3072; genus JAFGHJ01. The sequence continues at coordinate 4,973 of CAZALG010000117.1, forward strand.
GAGCACAAAATGGAAAGCGAATTCTTTACAATAACGGAAGATACAGCTTCCGTAGTAAATAAAGTTAAAAAAAACGGAGGAAAAGTGTTCGCGGTAGGAACTACAACCACAAGAGTCCTCGAGTCGGTAGCAACAGAAAAAGGAGAGTTAACTGAAAAAGAAGGAAGAACCGACCTTTTTATATACCCGCCGTATGACTTTAAAATCGTCGATCACTTACTCACCAATTTTCATCTTCCTGGCTCGACCCTTATCATGCTTGTTTCGGCTTTCGCGTCGACAGAATTAATTTTAAATAGCTACCGGGAAGCAATCAAGGAAAAATACAAGTTCTATTCCTACGGCGACGCAATGTTGATACTATAAAAGAGTCATTAGTCACGAGTCGTGAGTCATGAGTCAAAACAAAAAACTTTATTTGTGATATTTGTGTGAGTTAGAATTTCGGGTTTCTAGTTACGAGTTTCAAGTAAAAAAACAACAAAAAACAAACTTTGTGCTCTTTGTGTACTTTGTGGTTAAATCATTTTCAAAACGAAAAGAACATATCCATGCCCCAGAATTGTCTATCCCAGTCTCCGTCAAATGTAAACCCGGTTATACCCCAGAAAAATTCAACCTCAAGAATCTCCAGGCTCAATTCGAAATCAAACTTCTCATCATCGTACAAAGTCGTCTGAAATCCTGGAGTTATCTTTTTATTATAAAAAGAATATCCAAAGTCTCCTTCTACAGCTCCTATAAATGCAGAATTTTTAAAAGAGTAACCAACAAAAGCTTTTAAGATATCACTGCTCACAGTCATTAAACAATTATCTTTTCCAACCTCTAAAGCTCCATATTTTGATTTAAAACCTACTGACGGATTCTCCGAAATAATACAATAGACCGAATTATTCAGAGACAGGACGTAAATTGGCGCGATAAAAAAATCTTCTGTTTTAAGATCCCTTTCGGTAAATAAACCTTGACCGACAAAATTCACCATCACCAAAAAAATCGGGTCTCTCGGTCGAAAAAGATATGAAACAAACTCTCTGTCATCATAAGTTACACCAGCTCTCGCGTCTCCCAATTTAAAATAACCATACCATTTATCTTTAGTCGTTTCGAAATACAAATAATCCCAGTTAACGGAAAAATTAATTATATCTTCATATATAGAAGCTGAAATCTTACTATTAAGAATGAAAGGCAGGGAAAAAGAACCATATCCTTTAAGAAATCTATTGATATCTCTTGAACCAAAAATACCTCCTGAAAACACTCCCCCTTCGAATTGTCTTTCGAAATGTAATTGCAGCAATTTATAATCTCCATTTATGACTCTGAGATATGAATACGGTATACTATCATATCTTTCCTGCCCAGAAAGAGTAAAAAAATCTTCTTCCCCGAGTATTGAACGGTTAATGTACTTTTGCGTTTCAAACTGCATCAAAAAACTATCGTTGTATGAATATAAACCTATAGAAGGAGAAATATCGACCCAGGCTAACTCACGGAAATCTTTTTTAGGGAAAGGAAAAACAATTAAAGGAAGCTGTAAGTATAGGAGCTGGTAGGCTAAAAGACCCATATTAAAAATGAAATATTAAAATTTAAAAAGCAAAATGACAAATTAGATTTTAAAATTATTCCTTCTCCTAACCAATAGAACTAAAAATTTATTTGTGTGATTCGTTGTTTCTCTTATTTGGAGTGGTGAAGGGATTCTGTATTCTGACTTCTGG
>CAZALG010000118.1:0-6698 GCA_964485935.1 uncultured bacterium
TGAAAATCAAATTAAACAGGCGAAACAAGTTTTAACTTTTTTTAAAGAAGTAAAACAGGAACTGTTCAAAGTTTCCTGGCCAAAAGGAAGAGAAATATGGGCTTCGACAGGCGTAGTGATCGTTTTCTCTTTTGTTTTATGTGTGATTATATGGTTGCTTGATCTTCTCTTTTCTAGATTTTTTGTTTTGTTGATAAGATAGATTTTATGGTTTTAAATACTAATTTTAGATGGTTTATAATTCATGTTTTTACGGGACAGGAAAAAGTTATATGCAAGTATCTTGCTGAGCAAAAGAAAAAAAAGAAGATGGATGATCTTATAGATCAAATTGTTGTTCCTGAAAGAATGATTAAAGTTAGAGATAAAAAAGGCGATATTAAGAAGAAAGAAAAGAGATTATATCCGGGTTACATTCTAATACATGCGGCAGAAGATGATGCTGTAACACGGCTTATAGCGGAAGCCCCAAAAGTAATGGGATTCTTGGGAAAGAAGGCTGCTCAAATAATATCGGAGGAAGAAGCAGAAAAAATACTTGGTCTTATGGAAACGGTAGAAGAAGTTAATGATACAAGGTTTTTAGAAGGACAGACAATTCGTATAATTGACGGACCTTTTACGGATTTCAATGGAACGATAAAAGAGTTGAACAGGGAAAAAGAAAGATTGATTGTAATGGTTACCGTTTTTGGTCGGTCTACACCGGTTGAATTAAGTTATAATCAGGTAGAACTAATTTAGGAGAGTAAAAGATGTCACCAAAAAAAGAAAAAGGACAGATTAAGTTAATGATACAAGCAGGACAAGCGACTCCGGCGCCTCCTGTTGGACCAGCTCTTGGCCAATATGGGGTAAATATTATGGAATTCTGCAATCAGTTTAACCAGAGAAGTAAAGGGCGGGGAAATGATTTGATTCCTGTAGTAATTACAGTGTATAGGGATAATTCTTTCGATTTTATAATGAAAAATCCTCCTACTTCCTTCTTGTTGAAAAGAGCTGCAGGTATAGTTAAGGGTTCGGGAGAACCTAACAGAGAGAAAGTGGCAACTGTAACAAGAAAACAGCTTAGGGAAATCGCAGAGGCGAAGCGGGAAAGTTTTAATACTGATGATATGGATAGGATTGTAAAAGTGATAGAGGGTACTGCTCATTCAATGGGAATGTTGATAGAGGAGAGTGAATGATGAAGAGAAGTAAGCGATATAAAAAGTTAGATGATTCTTACTCTAAAGAAAAAAAATACGATATTAAAGAAGCTGTTAGCAAAATTAAAGAGATGGCTTCTGTAAAGTTTGATGAGACGGTAGACATAGCTGTAAGACTTGGTGTTGATCCCAAAAAGGCAGATCAGATGGTTCGTGGTACAATTTTGCTTCCCCATGGTACAGGTAAAGAAAAGAAAGTACTGGCTTTTGTTGAAGGCGAGTTGCAGATAGAGGCTGAGAAAGCCGGCGCAGATTGGGTTGGAAGTCAAGACTTTGTAGAAAAGATTGAGAAAGGCTGGCTTGAGTGCGATGCTATTGTAGCTGTTCCTGAGATGATGCCTAAAATTGGAAAATTAGGTAAGGTTCTTGGCCCAAGAGGGTTAATGCCTACTCCTAAAAATGGAACTGTAACTAAAGATATAGCACAGGCTGTAAAGGAAATAAAGCAGGGTAAAGTTAATTTTAAAGTGGATCAGGGTGGTAATCTCCACATTCCTATTGGTAAAGCGTCCTTTGATGAAAAGCAAATATTTGAGAACTTTGTTGAATTGTTAGACAAAATATGGAGTTTAAAACCTTCATCTGCAGGAGGACAGTATTTGAAGGGAATAGCTCTTTCAACTACTATGGGTCCCGGCATTAAAATCGATACGAATTTTGTTAGAAAAGAAGTGATTTCGGGGAGTTAATATGGGGATAAGAGAAAACGAGGAAATTGTAAAGGAAATTAGTGAAAGGTATAAAAAGTCTAATTCTCTGTGTTTCACGAAGTTTTCAGGTCTAAAGGCGGCTCAGCTTAATGATCTTCGGAGAAGTCTTAAAAGAAAAAACGCTGAATTAAAAGTTTTTAAGAATACGTTGATCAAAAAAGCCTTAGCCGATGAAACAAAAGGAGAAAATATTGATGAACTGATGGAAGGTCCGACAGCTTTGGTTTTTGGTTACGAGGATCCCCTACACCCTCTTAAAATAATTTCTGATTTTAGAGGGGAAAATGAAAATCTGGTTGTTAATGGCGGTTTTATTGAAGGTAAATATTTTGATTATAAGACCTTTGGAGAATTGGCAGCTATACCGCCGAAAGAAGAGCTTTACAGGAGGATGTTGACTTCCTTGAATTCTCCTTTGAATAAACTGGTTTTTGTTTTGTCAGGGGTAACAAGAAAAATTATGGTGATTTTATCTGAGATAGCTAAACAAAAGGAGGAATAATGGCAGAAGGGACAAAATTATCCAAAAATGCTGAAAAAGTTATTGACTTAATTGGAGATATGACGATTCTCGAACTGAATAGTCTTGTAGAGGCTATAGAAGAAAAGTTTGGTGTTACTGCCGTAGCTCCAGTAGTCCAGATGGTTGGAGCAGTTGCGGGAGAAGCAGGAAAAGAAGAGGAAAAAGCCGAGTTTGATGTTACACTAAAGTCTTTTGGGGAAAGCAAACTTGCTGTTATTAAAGAGGTTCGTTCCTTGCTTTCATTGGGGCTTAAAGAGGCTAAAGAACTTGTAGAGTCAGTACCTGCAGTATTAAAGGAAGCGACTTCTAAAGAAGATGCAGAGTCTATTAAATCCACCATTGAGAAAGCAGGCGGCGAAGTAGAAATTAAGTAATCGGCATTTGAAAGTTTTATCTATAAGAGACAGACAGATAGAACAGAGATTTCTTATAGGGTATGATAGGAAAGCTGCACTCCTTTTTTATATAAGAAGTAAAATTTTACAAAAGGAGGTAATCTATTGACTCCTAAAAGGAAGTTTTTTGTTAATGGAGTTAGATTAGCTAATTTGGAGGATGTTAAATTTACTCCTCCCGATTTTTTATCTGTGCAGAGAGATTCTTTTGAGAAATTTATTCTGCTGGAGTATAATGACAATCCGGAAAGGCGACCTGATACAGGTTTAGAGTCGGTTTTCAGGGAGGTTTTTCCTATAGAAGATATTCATGGTAGATATAAAATCGAATATTTATACTACTACCTTGATGAACCTAAATATACTCCTGAACAGGTAAAAGATAAAGAGCTTACTTATTCGGCATCTCTTCATGGTAGATTCAGGTTGATTGAATATGAAGAGCCTGAGGAAGTTAAATTTGCCGAAGAGATAGAAGATTTTGAACCTATTCGAGAAGTTAAGCAATCTATCGAGCAGGATGTTTTTCTTGCTGGTTTTCCCTTGATGTCTGAGAGGGGAGATTTTATTATTAATGGGGTGGAAAGGGTTATAATATCTCAACTGCATAGGGCTCCCGGAGTCTATTTTGAAGAAGAAGAGGTTGATGAAGTCCGTAGTAAATACAATGCTCAAATAATTCCCGATAGGGGTTCTTGGTTGAAGTTCAATATAAAATTGACTGAAGCGATAAAAGTCAATTTAAATGGTAGACGTAACTTCCCCATAACGGTTCTCATTAAAGCCCTGGGTTATCTCGAAGATATTAAAAAGCTTGAAGAGGAGAGGGAAAAGCTCGTAGAGCTTTTAAGAGAAAAAGAGTACAATAAAAAGCATATAGATAGGATTAAAGAGATTGATTTGGAACTTGAAAAAGTTGAAGGAAAATGGAATAATTCAGAACAAATACTTCCTCTTTTCTTTGAAATTAAAAAAATTCAAGTTGATAAAAAAGCAATGGGTAGAATTCTCGCTAAAGATGTTGTGGCTGATAAGACGGGAGAAGTTGTACTTCAGGTAGGGGATAAGATTGACGAAGAAGGTGTTAAAAAGATTAAGGAAGTTGGATGCAAAAAAGTTCATGTGTTGTCGGCAGTTGAAAAGAAATCAGTTGATTACATCTTGAATGCTCTTAAGAAAGACAAAACAGAAAATGGTAGAGAAGCAATTCTTGAAATTTATCGCTATCTCCGGGGTACTGACGCTCCAAATTTAAGAATTGCCAAGGATTATTTTATCTCTTCCTTTTTCGATCCTATGAGGTTTAATTTGTCCAAAGTGGGAAGGCATGTTTTGAATAGAAAGTTAAATCAGAATGTTGATGAGAATATACTTTGTCTTGTTACCGATGATTTTATAAATGTTGTTAAAGGATTGATGGAGTTGGCGGATGGTAAAAGAGAGGAAGATGATATAGATCATCTTGGGAACAGGAGAATAAGAACTGTTGGAGAGCAACTAGAGAATCAATTTCGTGTAGCCCTTAGAAGGATGGCTAAAACTATTACCGAAAGGATGGTTGTTTCCGAGGATACCGATATAACTCCTCAGGAGCTAATAAACTCTAGGCAAATTAAGGGAGTTTTGAATTCGTTCTTTGCTACTGGACAGCTTTCTCAGTTTCTCGACCAGACAAATCCGCTGGCAGAACTTACAAATAAGAGACGTCTTTCGGCTCTTGGCCCCGGTGGTCTAACCAGAGATACAGCGGGTTTCGCAGTAAGGGATGTGCATTATTCACATTACGGTCGTATTTGTCCGATTGAAACTCCGGAGGGTCCAAATATAGGACTTATTACCTCGCTTGCCTCTATTTCACGAATTGACGAGGATGGTTTTATTGAGACGCCCTACAGAAAAGTTAAAAATGGTGTTATAACCGATAAGGTTGAATATCTTAATGTAAATGAAGAAGATAAGTATACTATAGCCCCCGCTAATTTGAAAGTGGATAAAAAGGGAAAAATTGTTGATAGTTATGTTATGGCCAGGTATAGGGATACTTATCCTTTTGTGAAAAGGGAGGATGTCGATTATATAGATCTTGTACCACAGCAACTTGTTTCTGTTTCTTCCTCTCTTATTCCTTTTTTAGAACATGATGATGCCAATAGAGCTTTAATGGGTTCGAATATGCAGCGTCAGGCTGTTCCGCTTATAAGACCAGAAGCCCCTCTTGTCGGAACCGGGATTGAGGGTAAAGTTGCCAAAGATTCTGGTACAGTCGTTCTTACTAAAAGAAGTGGTGTTGTTATTAAAGTCACTGCCGATGAAATATGGGTTAAGACTAAAGACGCCGGTTCGGCAGAACCATATGATATATATCACTTGAGAAAGTTTGAAAGAACGAACCAGGATACATGTGTTAATCAGAAGCCAATAGTAAGTAAAGGAGATAAAGTAAAGGCAGGAGAAGTAATTGCTGATGGAGGAGCAACTTCTGAAGGTGAACTTGCTTTGGGGCAAAATGTCCTGGTTGCTTTAATTCCATATTTCGGTTGGAACTATGAAGATGCAATAGTGGTTTCAGAAAGGCTGCTAAAAGAGGACATTTTTTCTTCATATCATATTGAGGAGTACACTTGTGAAGTTAGAGATACAAAGCTGGGTTCCGAGGAAACCACCAGGGAAATACCAAACGTATCGGAAGAAAGTGCAGCAAATTTAGATGAAGAAGGTATTGTTCGAATTGGAGCTAAAATTAAGGAAGGAGACATTCTTGTAGGTAAAATTTCTCCCAAAGGAGAAACAGAACTTACGCCCGAAGAAAAACTTTTAAGGGCAATATTTGGCAAAAAAGCTGAGGATGTTAAAGATACATCATTAAGGGTCCCTTCTGATGTACATGGTGTGGTTATCGGAACTATAGTTTTGGAAAGAAATGCCCGTAAGGCTAATATAGAGAAGGTCGTAGAAGAATACAGCGAAAAAATACAGGAACTGAAACGGAGAAAGATTACTGCTGTTAAGGAAGAACTTCTCGATAAAAAAGCTAAGGATTCTATTTTTGTAAATCCAAAAAGAGGAAAAAAGAAAAAATTATTGGTTAGAAAAAATCAGATAATCAAAGAAAAGCATTTAGAAAAATTGGAACAGTGGGTCGATTTAAAGGCTTATCCCAAAATACAGAAGTTTATTGAAAAAATAGATAAACTGATTGAAAGAATAGAAAAACAGATGGAGAATTCTCTACGGGTGGCTGAAAGAGGAGATGAGTTAACTGCGGGTGTTAATAAAATGATTAAGGTTTATATCGGTCAGCGGAGAAGAATATCCATAGGGGATAAAGTTTCCGGAAGACATGGTAATAAGGGAGTTGTTGCGGCAGTTGTACCGGAAGAGGATATGCCTTTTATGGAAGATGGTACACCCGTAGATGTTGTTCTTAATCCGTTAGGTGTTCCTTCGAGAATGAATGTTGGGCAAATTTTGGAAACCCATCTTGGTTGGGCTGCCGAGAAACTCAATATAAAGGTTGGTAGCCCCATCTTTGAAGGGGTTTCTATTGAAAAAATAAAGGAATTATTAAAAGAAGCTGGTCTTCCCGAAGAAGGTAAAGTTACTCTTTATGATGGTAGAACAGGTGCACCTTTCGATCAGAAGATAACTGTGGGATATATGTACTTGATGAAACTTTACCATATGATCGAGGATAAACATCATGCCAGAGCCACAGGTCCGTATTCGCTGATTACCCAACAGCCACTCGGAGGAAAGGCTCAGTATGGTGGACAAAGATTTGGAGAAATGGAGGTATGGGCATTGGAAGGATATGGTGCTGCACATACTTTGCAGGAGATGCTTACCTTGAAATCGGATG
>CAZALG010000119.1:0-6675 GCA_964485935.1 uncultured bacterium
CTTTCGCTAACGAATGAAACGGGTGAACGGGGTGATATTAATTTAACAAACATTCTTGACTCCTTTTATTTATCCCTCTTAAGATGCTCACACAGACATGATAAGTTACCCGAATTTCTATTCCATGTGATTACATATAATCTTAGACAAATGTATTTATATAAGTATAACATGAAACAATTAAAAGTAAAGGGTTAAAAACATTTGTTCAAACTTAAAAGATTTTTTCTTTTACGAGAGAGGAAGATTTTTCGGTTACGAGTTAGTATTTCCACAAGAATATAGTTATCAATATTTGATTGGGGGGCAATAATTATTTACATCGGATTTTTTAGTACCGCCCCCTTAGATATCAACACTCTTTATTCGACAATTGCTTCTTTACCACCGGGAGCGGCCGCCTCGAGCAGATCTGCTTCCTCTTGAAGTACCTCTGGAACCTTCCTGGCGCGGCCGAGCTTCATTTACGACAATTTCTCTGCCTTTTAGTTCTTTTCCGTTCAGATTACTAATTGCTGCTTCGGCTTCTGCTTTCTCCGGCATTTCGACAAACGCGAATCCTCTAGACCTGCCTGTGTATTTGTCCGTAATAATCTTAACCGTAGATACCTGTCCATGAGGTTCAAAAGCTGATTTTAAATCTTCCTCGGTTAAGTCCCACGAAATATTTCCTACGTATATATTCATTTTGCCTCCTTTAGGTTAGAATATTTACATGTTTCTGAAAATGTAATTAGATTGAAATACTCTTAATCTTGCAGAGTATTGTTATTATTACCGGCAAAACCATAAGGGAAACAAATAGGAATAACCACAGATAGATCCCACGCGATCTTGAAGGTTCTAAACTACATTTTCTACAGTTAAAATATGTATTTTTTAAAATAAGTCAAGGTGGAAATCTTATATGTTTTAATTTTAGTATCTTCAAAAAACTGACTCTTGACATTTATAATAAAATAGATACTTTTTTACAATCGAGTATAAGGGGGTTTTATGAAAGGTTTTAAATATTTTTTTATACTTTTTGCTTCTTTTGCGTTTCTCCCACTTTGTACATTTGCTCAAGTTAAATTAAAGATTCATAGACCGCCTCCGAATCAATTAAAGATTGAAAATCTATGGTGGGTGGATTTATCTAACCCGATTTCGGGAAGGGGTGCACCTTCGGCTATTACTTATAATGTTTATCTTTATGGGGAAATCAGCAGAGACGGGGGACTGATTTTTAGGGGCAGTACAAATAATTTTACTCTGTCTCCTGGAACCAAAACAGTACGTCCGCGAGATATAAAAAACTTGCACGATACTTGGTATAAGGCAGAGTACGAGGAATATCTTGTGCGTATTGGTAGTGTTCCGGCAGGTAACTATGACGTATGTATTTCTGTTAAAGATTCAAAAACAAACAGGGAGCTCGGCAGACAATGTATAAAAGTTTCTGTTATATTGGCGAATGCTCCGAGACTAATATCTCCGAAAGGTGATTTGAAATCAAAGATAAAAAGGCCTGTTTTTACCTGGACAAGACCTACTCCTGTTCCTGCCGATATGAGAATCAGTTATAAAGTTAAAATTGTGGAAGTTCTTGCAGGGCAGACTAAAGAAGAAGCTATTAGATCAAATATGCCTGTTTATGAGCAGGATGGCATTAGAAGCACTTCTTTACAATATCCCATTAAAGCAAAAGCTCTTGATATGGATAAAACTTACGCGTGGCAAGTCCAGGCTATTGATGAGGTCGGTAGGCCATTTGGCGAGCAGCAGGGCATGAGTGAAATATGGCAGTTTAATCCGCGAGATATATATAAGGATGAGATAGTTAGATTGCCGCTGCCCGGGGTTTTGAAGATAGGAGACTTTGTTCTTAAGAATATAACTTATAATACAGGTTCAAAGCTGGATTCCCTTTCAGGTCATGCTGAGTCATTTTTCCTTCAGAAAAACGTACCCACTCATTTTGGTGGGCCGATGTTTACCTGGACTGAAGTGAGTTTTCCGGTGGATTTTGATAATTTGAAAGCGGATTTGGCGACCGGTGACACGGCAGAGGTAACCGTAGGAGAAATAACCGAAGATTTTTCTATTCCTTTGGAGGTTAAAGTTGAGGGCTATCCTGTCTCGGTGTACGATATTTATATGTGGCCGGATTCGGCAATTTCTGAGGTTGTTGTTAAAGCTACCTGTCTCTGTGATACGCTTAGTTGTGATGCTCTCTCGCTTGAACCTTTTGTATCAAGAGTTTCTCCTAAAATAGATTTATACAAAGAATTACCGGTTAAGGAGAGAGGTCCGTTTGTCCTCGGAGAAACCGGCATTTTGATCAAATCAACAGATAAAGTGATAGTAGATTTGAGCAGAACGATTACACCATCTAATGTTGGGATTTCTTTTAATAATGGTGAGACAATAGAGCAATCGAGGATGCAGAATTCAAATACCGGTTTTCTTTACGGAAAATATACATTTACAAGCGGGAAACTCAATTCGAGCGGTTTTAGTGCAAAATTCGAGCTGGCTTCACCTTTTAATTTTTCTTCGATTAGCCCAATGGGCTTCAATGTTTCTTTAGCTTCAGGTTATCTTAAAATTGATAGTTGTAGGGTCAAGGGAGGTATATTCACCAATGGTTCTATTCAGGTTCGAAAGGGGAAAAAGGGGGTTTATAAAGCTGACGGGAATCAAATTTCTGTTGATTATGATTCACTTTTCGTTGATTCGAAGTTGAATATTTATGGTGATGTGACTAACGGCGGTGGTGAGATGAGATGGGGCGGGTTTGGTATTACCTGGGATGGGGGACAATTCAGATTGAGAGGAGGCCCTACCAAATTTGTCTCACCTGTTAAAGGAGATACATTTAAAGTTTATGCGCCTATAATGCTTGATTCTCTTTCCGGGTTAACAATTAAATATGATAAAGATCATTATATTTTCAGTATTTATTCTATAGATACGAAGGACTCGATTCAAATTTCAGGCGGGATTCTGATAGGATATTTTAATGTTCAGGCTTTTGGAATCTCCGGTATACTGCGTCCATTTAGTGATTCAAGGCCAAGAGACAGCGTTATGTTGGGAAATATAAATTTATCCCAGTATGAAGGTAAAGAGCCGTTTATTACCTATATAGGATGGTTTCTAAAAGAGCCGGATGTAGATAGTTCGCTGAACATTGAATTTAAATTCGCAGGAAACTCCGCATTTGATTCGGATATAGGAGGACAATTTAAGATTCCGATGGAGTGTGGTTTTTATTCGGAGGTTAAAGATACTTGCAAAATTATGCCTCCATTTGGTGATCTGGAGGTGACTTCAACAGCAAGTTTTGTTGGCGGAAATGTTGCTTTTACCGATACACTTCAATTGCCTTATTGGGGAGTGGGAATTACATCAAAGCGAGGTGTCGTTAGTGTTAAACTTGGTGAGATCGTTTACACTAATGCGGATATTTACGAACCTGTTCATTTTTCTAAGGGGTTTAATATTATATGGGGTGAAATGCTTGCCGATGGAAGTCTTGGAGAATTTTACTTTAATCATAATGCTGCACATCAGAAGTTTGATGGGTTTCCTATTACTCTTGATTCGGCTGCTCTCAGCCCATTTGATCCTAACAAGCCCGGAGAACTGGTTGTGAGAAGTAACGTACAATTTAGTTTTTTTGGGGAAACTGATACTCTTATTACCGTTCATGATGCAATATATTCCGAGGTTATTGATCCTTATTTTGGCAGATTGGTTTCTATTGATCCTTATTCTTTTGCTCTATATAGAGAATGGGGTTCTGATATGTCGATTATGGATTTCCCTGAGATTATGTATGATTCAGCTGCACAGAATGGTTTTAAGGGGACTGGGCTGGTAGATATTGAATTCATGCCCGATGCTCATCTTCCCGCAACAATAAGAATAGATAGCATGTCTTCGAGTATATGTATGACCGATCATGGAGTGCATGATCTTTTCTTTGGTTTGGGTAATTTTAGTGCAGTTGAGAGAACCTGGGGCTGTATTTATATTGAGGGTGATGAACTTAAGCGAATGGTAACGGGTGGGGCTCTGTATGCCGGAGCCAGTGCAGTGACTTTGGTTCCTGCTCAAGCTGGCGGAGGGGTAGAGTGGAAAACTGTGGTTACTCCTACAATGACTCAATTTACATGTCATGGTTTAATGTATATAGATGTGGGTTTGGCACACGCGGAGGTAAACGGCAGAATTCGCCTTACCCATGATAGGAGCATACCGGCTCTTGATGGTGAGGTTTATGGTCATTTTAATATGTCGGATGTTCTTGCGGGAGGATTGGAAGCAGAAGGGCAGGTCACCTGGCATTTCGGCAGTGATTACTTTATGCTCCAGGGAAGAGTTTCGGTCGATATTTACTCGTGGCTCGGAGGAGCTGGAATGGAAGGTGGCTTATTTATAGGCAAAGATGCTCCGAGCAGTCAAGCCTGGGTGTTTCTGGATGAAGATGGGCGATTTGGTATAAATGTAGAGAAACTTCCTGAAACACTTACCGGGGTTTATGGATATGGCGAGTTTGGATGGAGTAAGAAATTCTTAGGTGGTGTACTTGAGGCCGAGATAGTCATACATGTGGGACTTGGTCTATTCGTGCAGATTACTGGACCCGCTATGATGGGTAATTGTGGGATTTATATACGCGGTGAGATTCTATGGGGACTTGTTTCTGCTTCGGTTCTGGCAAATTTGCAATTCTTTGCTGCCGTGCCGCCTGATCCTTCATATTTCGAGGGGACTGTAAAACTTAGAGGGTGTGTAGCCTATATTTTCTGCGCAAGTGTTAAACTTACTGCCGGTCTAAGTACAAAAGATGGATTCTATCTTGAATACTAAAAAGGGGATAAAAATGAAGAAGCTATTTATATTTATTGTTTTAAGTATGTTTGTTTTAATCCCGGTAGGGATGGTTGCTCAAGATGCCCTTTACGGTTTGAGTGGGGATGTCGCATTAGACGGAAGCACTTTTATTCTCCTTTTGTGGTCTCATGAAGAAAACGTTACGGGATACAATCTGTATAGGAAAGAAGACGCTACGGGGAAATTCCCAAAAGAACCCATAAATCCAAAACCTCTTGTGCCGTGGAGTGATTGTAATCGAATTAAAAGTATTATTCCTGAAGGTTCTGAGGAATGGAATGCAATTTCAACTGCTCTCTCAAAACCGGTAGAGGAAAAACAAGAAAAGGGAACATTTAAGGGGATAAAGGGAAGTGTTATAGATAAGAATATTATAAAAGAGTCTTCTGTTGTTCCGAGCAAAAAGACGACGCCGTCTTCTACCATAGAAGTGGATAAGACTATGATTGAAAGTAAAACTGTTCCTGCAGGAATCTATAAAGATGTTTCGAAAACAGCGATACCAAAAGCGAAAGTGGTAGAAGCTTCAATATTGGATGGAATAAATAAAGAAATGCTGCAGTTGAACGTTATGCTTTTTAATCCTTGTAATATTTCCAATGTTTCCGATACAGCTAAGGGCTTTGAAATATTACAGGCCCTTGCAAGTGCTTACTGGAGAATAGCCCTTGTAATGGGATGGGCTTTTGTCGATGATGATGTTGTGGTTGGTACGACCTATTATTATGAATTAAGAGCAGTGAATAAAAATGGGACGGAAAGAGTTTTGGGTAACGCTCAGATAACCGCCGGTTCTCCTCTAACCCTGTCGGCTCCTTCTAATGTAACAGCAGAGCCCCGAGATCATTCGGTTTTATTAAAGTGGGATGAGATGGATCATGCATTTTCCTTCGAAGTGTTTAGGTCAAACATTCCCAATCCTATGATACCCGGAAAAAGAGTAAATGCAGCTTTGATTCCCGGACAATGCAGCACTTCTACCGGTTTTGTTAATTGTTTTGAGGATTATCTTCACGTGGATGAAAATGGTTATCCTACTGGGCATCTCGTTGGTACTGATTCTATAGATGGGCCTTTTGTGGGGGAAACATATTATTATGAAGTCAGGGCTCTTGATCTTTTGGGTCGGGAAGGATCTTTTTCTTCACCTGAAAGCGCACAACCGTACGATTCAACGATGCCTTCGGTTCCACGGGATATTACTGTTGTTTCTCACGGTGACAGTTTGCAGATCAAGTGGTTTAAAGTTACACATGATGTTATTGGTCGTATAGATAGCATTCAGAATTATTCCGTTTACAGGGGCGATTCCGTAGGCGACCCCTCACCCATGAATATTGGGACGCTTCCGCAAGTGGGAGTTGATTCTTCTTATGTGTACTTTATGTACTGCGCAAACGACCTTCGTCCTACATTTGGGGAGAAGGTTTTCTGGTACAGGGTAAAGGCGACCGATGTATACGGAAATTCAGGACATCTTTCTTCTCCTGTGGCAGGATATATGTCGGACACAAATCCTCCTGACCCTCCAGTGAATCTAACTGCGGAAAGTTTCGAGGAGTATATAAAACTTACATGGGATGAAAACACCGAACCGGACATGGGGGGTTATAATGTATATAGAGGAGTATGCGGGTGGGATAGTGTTTGCGATAAGGGAATAGAGGAGAGAGGATGCGACGAATGGAGATATATTCCCTACCCGATGTATCTGATTGGTAATATCGACGATAAAGATTCTACAGTTTATGAGGATAGAGGGGTCCCTTTGACATCTCCTATATGTTATAG
>CAZALG010000120.1:0-6622 GCA_964485935.1 uncultured bacterium
AAATCCCAAAATATCAAAGGAGTTAGAGGACAAAATAAGAGAAGAGATAAATATACCCGATGGGCAAGATAACGAAGATAAAACAGCAGAAAAAGAAGAAAAACAGAGTTAATATATATATTGACGGTGAGTTTTCCTTAGGTCTCTATATAGACACAGTCGTAAAATACAATCTTTACGAAAACAAAGAAATTACTCCCTCGGAACTTTCTTCAATAAAAAATTTTGAAGAAATTACAGACGCTAAAGAAAGAGCTAGAAATTACATATCATATAGAGAAAGGTCTAGAAAAGAAACAAAAGAGCATCTTCTCAATAAAGGAATCCGGGAAGAGGTGGCAAAAAAAGTATTGGACGATTTGGGAGAAGCAAACTTGATTGACGATCATAGATTTGCAAACTCCTGGATAAAAGACAGAAATAAGAACAACCCTAAAGGCAACTTTGCTCTTAAAATGGAATTAATGGATAAAGGAATCGAGGAATCAGAAATAGAAAGTCTGCTGCAATCAGTCGATGAGAAAGAAAACGCCTTAAAGGTTTTCGAAAAAGCAATAAAAAAATACGGTCGCAATAAAAATTCAAAGAAAAAAATTTTTCAATATCTTAAACGCCGCGGTTTCGAAACACAAACCGTTCTCGAAACGCTGAATGAACTATTATGAACATAAAAAAAATAAAGGAAAAAGCTAAAGTAATAGGATTAGAACTTGTGGGAATAATTGAGCCTAACCCTTCTATTTGTCAATAAGTATACCCTTCTAAATCAAAAATAACCATCACCAAAATTAAAGAATTCATACCAGAGGAAAGTATAATAAACCCATCTATAGAAGATCTCCAAACCTTATCGAAAGATGAATTTAATTTGCTATTCTCGCATACTCCAATTAACTGGGCAGGAAGAGATGACTTTCTAAGAAACCTGGAGGCCTTCACAAGATCCTGCCCGACAGTTCCGTAAGAATAAATAATACTAAACATGATTGGTAATTATAGGGCGAAGAGCGCAAAATTAAAAACGTCTTGACAAACTTTAAAAAACTTATATACTTTTAAGATATTTAAAAAACTTATATACTTTTAAGATAGAAGTTTTTACTTAATTTAGACTTCTTATTTGAAGAGGGGTTTGCAATGGAATTCAAACATATAGTTTTAAGACCTTTATTTATGAATTCGATTTCAGAGGTTTCTTTCCTTTCCCTGATGTCCTCGTCTTTATTGGTGTTCCTGGTAATTTTGTCTTTATTTTCGCCTGTTCGGCTATTTGCCATTGATGATGCTCAGCGACTATTCTATATGGGGATTAATTATCTTTCTCAGGAAAAATACGGGGAAGCAATCTTTTTTCTTGAAAAATCTTTAAACATAAAGCCAAAAAATGAAAAAGCTTTACTGGCGCTTGCTGAGGCTTACCAAAAAACAAAAAAGTTAGAGAAAGCGGAAAAGGCTCTAAAGCAAGCCCTTAAAATTAGCCCTAAAGAGGGTAAGATATTTCTGAACCTCGGTATCATTTACTTTGAGAGGAGTGAATATAAAAAAGCTGCTTATCAAATAGAAAAGGCTTTAGAATTAATTCCGGAAAACAATCATGTATTAGATTTGCTTTCCACGTGCTATTATAACGAAGGAGTAAAAGCCTACAGGGCTGGAAATATAAATCCTGCAATTACAGATTTCGAAAAAGCTCTAAAGATAAACCCTGAGAATATAAGGGCAAGTCAAAATCTGGCAATCATTTTATTTGAGAAAGAAGAATTAGAAAAGGCAGAAAAGATTATCAATGATGGTTTAAAGTTTGAACCAGAAAACAAAGGTTTACTTTTACTTAAAGCAGAAATTTACCAGAAAGAAAAAGACGTAAAAGGGTTATTGGAAACTTTGAAAAATTTGAATCACTACTATCCGGAAGATATTGATATTGGACTAAATCTTGCTTATCTTTATCGTTATCACAATGAGGTCCCAAAGGCTATAGCCATATATAATAAACTTAAAACTAAACACCCAAAAGAAAAGAGAGTATATGAAGCGCTTGCAGACCAATATGAGGCAACAAAAAATTTCGAAAAAGCAAGAAAGGTTTACCGGGAAGCACTAAATTACCTTCCCGACAATTTTGAACTCCATAAAGAAATTGCTGAGACTTATCGAAAAGAAGAAAAATACAATGAGGGTCGGGAAGAATACGAGAAATACCTTAAATCAAATCCCGGTTATATTCCCGCATATAAGGAGATTTCTGAACTATATAAGGAACAAGGCAATCATGAAGCAGCAGCGGATATAATTCAGAAGGCAATCGGAGTTAGCGATAAAAAATGGCAGCTCTATAAGGAATTAGCAGAAATATATAAGAAATTTGATGATAAAAAGGCAATTTTAACCTATGAGGAAATGATAAGAATAAAGAATTCCGAACCTTATCCATATACAAAATTGGGAATGTTATATGAAGAAAAAGGGGTTCTTGAGAAAGCAGAAAACTTTTTTAAAAAGGCAGTTGTACTTGAATCCGATAATCCTCTGCCATATTACAAATATGCAACTTTAAGAGCAAATAACGGCGACACATCCAGTGCTGTATTCTATACAAAAAAAGCTGCAAATAAAGGCTTGAGCAAACTCTCGGAAGTTAAAGGAGAAGTGCTTGGCAAACTTCAAGGAAAAGAGGGAAAACTCAACCTATCTGAGCTTAAGAATGTAAGCGAATTTGCAAAAAAAGCAAAAGAACCGGAGCAGGTTTTACGTAACGCCCTTGATTTTCTATTCTCTATCGAGCAGCCGCAAAATCTGGAACCTGCTCTTAAATTACTGCTTGATGATTATCCGGAAGACCAAATCCTTCTTGAATATCTGGGATTATTATATGAAAAAGAAAGAAACTGGGATGAAACAGTAAAGACGTACGAACAGCTGATTAAAAATAAACCTGAGGTAAAAACAGCCCACCTTGGACTTGCGAAGGCTTATGAGAAACAGGGAAGAAATGAAGAAGCAATTTTGGCGTACAAGAGAGTTCTTGGACTTAATAGCCAGGAAAAAGAAGCCTATGAGGGGTTAATAAGACTTTATGATAAAGAAGAAAAGATTTCTGATCTAATTAACGATTGGAAAACGAAGGCGAAACTTCAACCAAAAAATATTATACTTTTAGGATACCTCTCGACACTATTGAAAGTGGAAAATAGAGATGAAGAGGCAAAGAGAATAGAGGAGAGTATAATTGAAAATTAAAAATACTTTTTACATTAACTGGAAACAAGGAGGGTTCCATGCAATTTTCAAAGGGGTTCTTGGTAAAAGCTCTTATTTTTTTCACTATTTTTTTTACTCTTGAATCTGCAGCGAATTTTTCCTTAACCGGGAACTACGGTCTTTATACTGAGGCATACCATATGGATGGAATAGATGCAAGAAGACCGGGAAACACCGGCAGGTTATATTTTACACCGGTTTTATCTTTCTACGGTTTTGCAATCGGTCTAAAGATGGACTGTCTCTTAACCACCGAGCAGAAATTTGTCGCCCAACCAATAAATCGCATCTCAATAACGCCCAGTTGGAGCTGGGGAAGTTTGGACGTTTGGAATTTTTCACCTCGTTTTTCCGAACTTACACTTAGCGGTGTAACCGTTCGAGGTTTAGGTCTCAATTTGCATCCAGGGGCATTTACTCTTTCTGTAATAGGCGGTCAATCGCAGGAAGCGTGTGAAGACTCATTGGATGAGAAATTCCGGAGAGACGTTTATGGTCTTCAAATTGGTTTCGGTGGATTTAGAATAAATATGCTCAAGGCAAAAGACGATAGCAATTCCATTAAGAGTTGGGGTAATACTCTTCCGCAAGAAAACCTTGTTGCAGGGACTTCTGTCGATTTTAACCTTTTAAATATAAATTTCAGAGGTGAAATCGCTGCCAGTGCCTATACAAGAGATCTGCGGAGTGATACAATAGAAATTGAAGAAATTCCTGAATTTTTAAAAAAAATATATCCAGTCCACTACTCCACTCGTGCAGATTACGCTTATAAAACAGAAGCGACGATCCCAATTACCACTAAAGGCTCGATTGGCGGTTCTTACCGATATGTAGGACCCGGTTATACCTCGCTTGGATTATCAACAAACCATAATGATAGAGTGGAGTACAGGGTTCACGGGCTGTTTCGTCCTTTTAGAATCATATCGCTTAATGGCTCTTTTAGACAAAAAAAGGATAATCTAATCGAGGATAAGAGCACCACTACAAAGAATAGTAATCTTTCCCTATCAACCACATTCATCCCCACTTCAGCGTTCAATCTTTCCGTCAATTATATGCTAAATCAAAATCTCAATGAAGCTCTTTACGATACCGCGATAGCTCAAAAAATCGATAACGATATTCATACGATAACTGTTTCTCCTACATTCTTATTCGGTGGAATGGGACAAAAACAAATGATCCGTTTTATCTTCTCCGCTCAGAATAACAACGATGAAATTAATCAAACGACATCGGGAACAAAAAGCTTTAACATGAACTACAAAAACCAAATTACTCCTACTCTATCTACAAGTCTCAAATTCTCCTGGCTAAAGAACGAAATGGTCGATACTAACCTCACAGTTACCAATTACGGTTGTGGTGCTATATACAGCGCCTTTGAAGGGAAAATTCCCATTTCTCTTAACCTTTCCTATGCGCCAACCACAATTGGAAACACCACACACGTCTCTCTTGGAATATCTTGCCGCTTCCTGGGTTCCAGTTCCATTAGAACGAACTTTCAAATAATGAAATTTTCAGGAGAAACTGAAGACCACCCAGATTATAATGAATTTAAAGCAAGCCTGAGTTTCTCAGGTGGGTTCTAAATTTAAACAAAGGAGAGAAAATGAACAGAAAACTATTCGCAATCCTGTTGGCATTAATGCTTTTTGGCGTTTCATTTGCTTCTTATTCCCAGTGGGATGCTTCTCTTTATGTTCAGCCAACGCCTTCACCTTATGTCAGCGACTGGGAGAACACCCCGGGTATAGCGACTTTTTCTATCAGTTATAACGGAACCGAAACGAAAACAGTCGAGATATCAGTAGAACTTACGGGTGCCTCTCGTGGTTGGATATTAAACGGAGTAAGCGATCCCAAAATCTTTGAAACCGGGGATGTGTTAAGCGAGGGTAATACGGAATTTTCCGACTGGTCTGGTAGTGGAGATTATGAAGAGTCAATAAGAGATTTGATTGTAAGAAGCGGTCGTTTTCCTGAAGACATTTATACACTTATAATAGAAGCAAAGGATATTTCTACAGGAGGTGTTGTTATTCACCGGGAAGCAGTTTTTACGATTATGGCTCCCTCCTATCCCTCTCTTATTTACCCCCCGGATGAGGATAGCCTGCTTATGGAGTATCCAAACTTCCAGTGGACGCCTGTAAATGCGCCCCCGGGTTACCCCGTGTCATATCACTTAACCCTATGTGAGCTCCTTCCCGGTCAGACAAAGGACCAGGCGATTATTAACTACCCGACCCTCGAAGAACAGATGGTGAACCAAACGTCTTTTCTTTATACTCCCCAAGCTCTTCCTCTTGACACTTCGAAAACCTATGTGTGGCAGGTGCAGGCATTCGGCCAGGCAGGGAATCCGCTTGGAGAGAACGAGGGTAAAAGTGAGGTATGGAGTTTTTCCTTCAAAACACTTGCTATTCCTGAAGAAGAGTTTGAAGTAACCGGACTCGAAGTGGTATTACCCGATACCATTTATGGAGAGCAACTAATTAAAGCTGCCATTGAGGTAACCATTCCAGAAGGAGCTTCAGGAACAATCGAAGGAACCGTTTCCATCGATAAAAAGCACTGGCAGGATTTTGATAAATATATTTCAGATACCCTGGTGACCATTCAGACAAATCCTCTGCCAACAGAGAGCAAAGACATAGGAGTTCATAACCTGAAAGTAGAAATTAAAAAACCAAATCCAAAGGACACAACCTTAACTTACGTAGTAAAAGAAGGCGGTAAAATAGCCGGGGAAGCACCGGATTCCCTGATTATAATACCTGATCTCGCCTACCTGACAGATATAAGCGGTACATGTGAACCTGTTGATGATAATAATTTCAATCTTTCAGGAACCGGAAAGTTGAGAATAAAATCTCTGGAAAATAATATCGTTTCAGTCTCTATTAATGATCTGATAATTACCCCTAATACTGCACATCCTGAGTCCTCAGTGATCAATTCCGGAAGTTTGATTGCAGAAGAAAATCCCCTCTTTGAGCTTTATGATTGCCTTCAGATAACCAGAGTTGAATTCACTGCTCCGTCAACACAACTTACAATCGATGCTGAACTTTCCCTTCCCATCCAGATGAACACCCCTTTACTAACTCTGGAAGATATAATTGTGACCGATGAGGGAATCGAAGGTAAGGGATTCAGCACCAATCAGCAATTTACTCTATGGGGGCTCATCTTCGCTATTCAGGATATAGATAATCATGATGCAATTGAGCTTGGATATGGAGACGAAAAATTCTGGGTTGCTCTTTCAGGAAAGATAAAGCTTGACAATAAAGAAGTCACTCAGTTCAGCGACATTAAATTTGAATATGATATAAACAAGCATGAA
>CAZALG010000121.1:0-6611 GCA_964485935.1 uncultured bacterium
CAATAAGTCTTTACCGTTTCCGTATCCGAGATCATTCGATAATATCAAATAATATATGCACTCCTCAATGGAACCTTGAGAAATATTATAAAATCTAATTTTATCCTTCTTTCCTCTTTTTATAAAACCTTCTGCAATATTTGATGGGATTGAAATTGCTGCTCTTCTAAGTTGTGAAGTTAATCCATAGGTTTCTTCTTTTGGAAATTTACTGCTAAATTCATAAATTTCTAATACGAATTTGTGCGCTTTTTGCCATACTATTAGATCCTGAAAAGTATTTGCTGTTTCCCTACTCATTTTATGCAGCGGAGGTTTCTTTTCTTATTGGGGAGGGATGGGATTCTAACTTCCAACTTCTAAATTCTAACTTCATTGTTCTTACATTACCAAGCAGTCGCCGATAAGCTTCGGGGTGATTTTTCTTGAGTACCGTACGACTTTTATAGAGTCAGGAGGTTGAAAAGGGTCTTTTTCTTCAAGAAGAAGAACCTGTGGAATTTCAAGAAAAAAAGCAATTGCGGAAAGATCATTTCTTTTTGTAATTAACTTTGAAACTTTACGTAATTCCTTCTCTTCCGAAATCTTCTTCAAACCATGATATTTGGTAGAAATATCGGAACTAATGCCGATAATCTCTTCATTTTCATTTGTTTTACGGGAACGTCTAGCTCTGATGGCTCTGGTTTTCCATTTTACGGGCGGGAAACCAAGTAAATCGATTAAATATTGATACCTGTTGGTTATTGATTTTGTTACAGCTTTTGCTGTAATGTTTACACCGGGTCCGTCATGTATGGAAGCAACAATAGGTTTTTTTAACAAGTAAGAAAACACATGTGTATTTACTCCGTTTAGATCTATCAGTAAATCATACGTCTGTTTTATGCTATTCCTTAAGCGATAAATGCCAATAGGACCAGATTTTTCCGGATAATGGATAATCCGTGCTCGTAGGCGCCTAAAATACTTCGCGTCCTGACCATCAGGCAGCAGAACAGTTAGTTTAGACTTTTTTGTCAAAGACTCAACCAGAGGTAGGGAATAAAGTGTTTCACCATTAGTCTCTGAAGGGCGAAGAGCAATTGTGTTGATATTCTCCAATGGAAATTCGATTCGTTTGGTTTTCATTTTGGTCCACAAAAGAAAAACTGCAGAAGTCATTTTTTTACGCATCTATTTCCTCAATATCAAATATTTTTCCGGGATTCAATATATTCATCGGGTCGAACTCCCTTTTTATCTTTTTCATAAGTTCTATTTGATTCTCCGTTCTTGAATATTTAAGGTATTTTTTCTTGGTAAAACCTATTCCATGTTCTCCGCTTATCTTGCCTTCAAAAGTATTCAATTTCTTGAATAATTCATTTACAATTTTTTCTCCATCATCTTTCCATTCTTCATTTTTTACAATATTCACATGCAAATTTCCATCCCCTATATGACCGAAAGTAAAAACTCTTGTATTAAATTCTTTTTCTAATTTTTTTATTTCAGGAATAAATTCGGGAATGTACGATCTTGGTATTGATATATCTTCGGGAATAAGGGTGCCGGATATATCAAGGGCTTCCGATATGCTCCGTCTGAAATCCCATATTTTTTCCTGTTGATGGGTTTCTTCTGCCACAAATACATCGAGAGCATTATTTTCTAAAAATTTATTACCGATTATTTCATATTTCTTTTCCAGATTTTCCTTTGAACCTTCCAGCAATTCAGCTATAAGAAGTGTTCCTTCTTCCGCCATCGGTATCTTTTTATCAAGATTGGCAACGGCTACCTTAACAGCATCTTCATCAATCATCTCGAAGGCAGAAGGGATAACACCACTGGAAAGTATATTAAATGCAGAAAGAGCTGCATCTTTTAAACTTCTAAATGGAGCAACTAATGTTGCGGAAAAGGGGGGAAGGGGCTTGACTTCTAAAAATATCCTGGTTATAATACCAAGAGTACCTTCTGAACCGATAAGTAGGTTTAAAAGAGAATATCCGGTGGCGTTTTTCTTTAACTTTCCCCCAAAAAATTCTTTTGAACCATCGGGCAAAATTACTTCGATTCCCCTGACATAATCCCTCGTAAGACCGTAAAGAAGGCAGCGAGCACCTCCTGCGTTGGTTGCAACGTTTCCTCCAATCGAGCAGGAATCAATTGATGCGGGATCGGGAGGAAAGAAAAAGTTATATTTTTTCAGGAAGTTATTTATTTCTTCTGTAATAACTCCCGGCTGGACTTCCAGAATGCAGTTTTTTTCATCAAAATCAATAATTTCATTCATTTTTTCCAACGAGAGAACAACTCCTCCATTAACCGCGAGAGCACCTGCTGTTCTGCTTGTACCTCCTCCTCTTGGAATTATAGGTATTCTTGTCTTTTTGGCTATTTCAAGAAGTCTTGATATTGAATCGGTTTCTGTTGGCAGAAAAGCTGCATCCGGAAGGAAATAATAATCGCCGGGAGTTTCATCCCGTGCGTATTTTTCCAATTTTTCTTTGTCTGTAAGTAATTCGTAATCAAACTCTTTTTCAAGCTGCGCCAATTTTTCCATAGGCTAAAATAATAGTAACTCCCTTATAGTCAAGAGCAGAAAAAATAATTGAACCACAGAAAGCACAGAGAAAAAACAAAAACACAGAGAACACGGAGATTTTTTGTTGTTTTTCTTTGTGTTCTTTGTGTGAATTATAGTTTCGAGTTTAGTGTTTAAAAGATAAAAAAATCTGAGCTAATCTGCGTTTATCTGAGTCCTATAATTTTTCAAGTAATACCGTGGCGATTGCGGTATCGGTTGTGTGAGATAAAGAAACGTGTGTTTTAACTCCTTTCATTTCAGTTTCTAATTCCTTATTTAGAATCCTGATAACCGGTTTTCCTTCCGTTCGAACCTCTATTGCCTTCCACCCATAATTATGATTTCTGGCTTTGTAAAAAGATTCTTTGACGGCAAATCTTGCAGCATAACACTGGTATTTATTAATTTTATTTTCACAATATTGCTTTTCGCTTTCGGTGAATATTCTGTCTGCGAAATTATCACCCCAGCGTTTTATTGCCTTTTCTATCCTGCTTGCTTTAACTATGTCTATACCAATCATATATTACAGAGAAGTTGGGAGTTGGAAGTTAGAAGTTAGAATAAAGCAACTTAGACAATGGTTTTTGGGTTGGGATGGGATTCTGACTTCTGGCTCCTTGCTTCTAGCTTCTTTATTATTTTTCATCATATATTATTACCGTATCTCCGGATTTTATCATACCTAACTTTTCTCTTGCTATTTTTTCAATAAGAAAAGTATCTTTTTTTATCTTTTTCAAAGAATCCAGTAAAGCTTCTTGTTTTTTTAGAAGTTCCTGTTTTTCTTTTTTAAGTTTGTTTTCTCTTCTTTTTAGTTTAACAATATTTATAAAACCATAAGCTCCAAAAAAAAGATAGTATATAATTCCGCATATTATTAAAACTAAAAGAATTTTTTTTAAGTTCTTCTTTATAAGCTTTTTAGAACGCTTCAAATCTCGCGGCATCTCCTAATTCCTCTTCAATTCTGAGCAGCTCATTGTATTTCTCCAATCGTTCGCTTCTTGAAAGAGAACCGGTTTTGATTTGGCCTGTATTTAGCCCGACTGCGAGATGGGAGATAAATGTGTCGGCTGTTTCTCCGGAACGGTGTGAAACAACTGCTGTCCAGCCGTTATTTTTTGCCATCTGGATTGCTTCGATTGTTTCCGTAACCGTCCCAATCTGGTTGAGTTTTATTAGAACTGAGTTACTTACGTTTCTATCAATACCTTTTTGGATTATAGATGTGTTGGTTACAAACAGGTCATCTCCTACGATCTGGATTTTATTCCCTAATTCTTTTGTCAAAATATCCCAGCCGTCCCAATCTGCTTCGGAAAGACCGTCTTCAATTGAGATTATAGGATATTTGTCGACCCATTTTTTGTATACGGAAACCATATCATCTGCGGTTAAAGAGTCTCCTCCAAACTTGTAAGCTCCGTCTTTATAAAATTCGGAAGCCGCGCTGTCTAACGCTATCGCAACTTCTTCTCCGGCTTTATATCTGGCTTTGTCTATTGACTCAAGAATCAAGCTTAGAGCCTCTTCATTGGTGGAAAGATTCGGGGCGAAACCACCTTCATCGCCAACGCTGGTAGCATATTTCTTATCTGAAAGAATTTTTTTAAGCGAGTGAAACACTTCGCTTGCTGCTCTGATCGCTTCTTTAAAATTAGAAAGTCCTACTGGAGCTATCATATATTCTTGAATGTCAAGATTGTTATCCGCGTGTTCTCCGCCGTTTAAAATATTGCAGAGCGGAACAGGAAGCAAGCATGCGTTTGATCCGCCTAGATATCTGTAAAGAGGTATATTTAAAGACTTGCTTGCGGCTCTTGCGACTGCCATAGATATAGAAAGAATAGCGTTGGCTCCGAGTTTTTCCTTGTTTTCGGTTCCGTCCATTTTACACATTGTTAGGTCTATAAGTCTCTGGTCTAAGCAATTTTTACCTGCAATTTCCTGTCCCAGTATATTTTGTGCGTTATTAACCGCTTTAAGAACTCCTTTTCCTCCGTATCTTTTTTTATCCTTATCTCGAAGTTCCAAAGCTTCCCTTGTTCCTGTTGAAGCTCCGGAAGGAACAGCAGCTCTACCCATAATCCCTGATTCTAAAAGGCATTCGGCTTCTATTGTAGGATTCCCTCTTGAATCAATTATTTCTCTTGCTTTGATATCGACTATTCTATTTTGCATTTATCCTCCCTATTTTTACATACGCCCGGAAGGATTCGAACCTTCAACCAGCGGATCCGAAGTCCGCTACTCTGTCCAGTTGAGCTACGGGCGCAAGCGTTTTTATTAATTTTTTAGGTGAAAACCAAGTTGATTTTAAAAAATTCTAGCCAATCAATCGAATATATTATCACATTTTTGTTTGTCAAGTATAAGTTTGGCTACAGTTTTTTTGATTTTAGCTGGCGTAAAAAAAACAAGAAACTACTATATTAACATGTATAACATGCTGCAGGGATTATATTATTGAAAAAAGCTATTATTAAGGGCTTGACTATATTATCAATCTTTATAAATTAAGTACGTAGTGTATTGAGCTGTGAAAAGGTTTATTTTATTTAAAATGACAAAGAGGAGGAAATAAGTGTCAACTGAGAGAAGAAAGAGGAATTGTTACTTTTGCAAAAATAGTGCAGAAGAGATTGATTATCTAAATGTTGGATTATTGAGCAAATACGTAACACCGAGCGGGAAAATACTTCCTTCACGGATAACCAGGGTTTGTCCAAAG
Source organism: uncultured bacterium (assembly GCA_964485935.1). Classification (GTDB taxonomy): domain Bacteria; phylum Hydrothermota; class UBA3072; order UBA3072; family UBA3072; genus JAFGHJ01. The sequence goes on from CAZALG010000121.1 coordinate 5,310, forward strand.
CATCAAAGAAAGCTAAAAAAAGCTATAATGCAATCCAGAGAAATTGCATTAATGCCTTACGTGAAGTCTTTGGAATGGTAGTGAAGTATGGAAATTATACTTAAAGAAGATTATCCGCATTTGGGAAAAAAGGGTCAGATCGTTAAAGTGGCTGATGGATATGCCAGGAATTATTTAATTCCAAGAAATATAGCGATAATCAATGTTTCCGGTAACAAATCTGCTGTCGAGGCAGAATCACAGTTTGAAGAAATTAAAGAAAAGAAAGGAAAAGCAGCGGCGGAAGAAGTTAAAGGAAAAATTGATGGTAAAGAGTTTAAAATCAAGGCTAAAGTAGGTAAAGAAGGTAAGCTATATGGTTCTATAACCAAGCAAGATATTGTAGACCTTTTGAAAAAAGAAGGATATGAGATTGATAAAAAAATAATGGATGTTGAGGATCATATAAAAGAAGCTGGCTCACATGATATACAGTTAAATTTATTTAAGGATGTAAAAGCCCAGATTAATCTTATAGTAGAAGGCGAATCTTCCGAGGAGGAAGAATCACCTGAGTTGGAAGAGAAGTCATCTGAGGAGGAAGAAAAATCTTCCGAGGAGGAAGAATCACCTGAGTTGGAAGAGAAGTCATCTAAGGAGGAAGAAAAACCTTCTAAGGAGGAAGAATCACCTGAGTTGGAAGAGAAGTCATCTGAGGAGGAAGAAATTGAAGGAAGTTAAAATTGCTGGTATCGCAATTGATAGGACTACAAATACACCTGTGGTTCTTTTAAGAGATGTAGAGGAAAAGAAAAAGGTTCTTCCCATATGGATAGGACCTGTTGAAGCTGAAGCTATATCTCAGGGATTGAAAAATGAAAAGTTTAGTCGCCCTCTCACGCATGATTTGCTGTTGAATGTGTTAAAGGGTTTAAAAGTAAATATAGCTAAAGTTGTAGTGTCAGACCTGAAAGATGATACTTATTTTGCAGAAATTTATCTAAAAAAAGAAAATGAAATTTTTAGGATAGATTCGCGCCCAAGTGATTCTTTGGCTTTAGCTTCTAAAAATCATATTCCAATATTTGTACAGGAAAAGGTTATGGAAAAGGGCGGTATAAAATTGGATATTGATGATAGTAAAAAAGTTCAGGATATAAAAAAGTATATGGAGGACATTAAGCCGGAAGAATTCGGAAAGTTCAGGATGTGATCTTGAGAGTTCTAATACAAAGAGTGCTTTCTGCTTCAGTTCGTTTGATTAAAGAAGGGAAAGTTAAAAAAGAAGCTTCAATAGGCAAGGGGCTCTTACTTTTCGTTGGC
>CAZALG010000122.1:0-6603 GCA_964485935.1 uncultured bacterium
ATAACACGGTAATGGGAATAAGACATAAAAAATACAATATAGAAGGGGTACAATTCCATCCAGAATCCGTATTAACGCAAACTGGGATGGAGATCTTAAAAAACTTTATTAAAGGAAGGGAAATAGAGTGAAAGTTTTAAAATATAATGAAATAGAGGAAGATTTCTTCAAATATAAAGAAATAGAAGAAATAAAAGTATTAAGAAAAATAATAGAAGATGTCAAAAAAAGCGGCGATAAAGCACTCAAGAAATATACTAAGCAGTTCGATAATGTTGAACTTAACCAAATAAAAATAAGCGGAATAGAAATAGAAAATGCATACAAAAAAGCCACGAAAGAAGAAATAAGAGCCATAGAAAAAGCATCCGAAAATATTAAAATTTTCGCACAAAAGCAAAAAGAACAATTTAAAAACTTTGAATTTGAAATAAAAAAAGGTGTATTCACAGGACAAGTAATTAAACCAATTAAAAGAGTTGGTATTTACGTACCGGGAGGTAATTTCCCACTTGTTTCAACTCTCTTGATGTGTGGAATACCTGCGCAGGTAGCAGGAGTATCCGAAATAGCCGTCTGTTCTCCCCCAACTTGTAAGGGTAGTATACATCCATTGATACTTAGCATCGCCCATACGCTTAAAATTACAGAGATTTATAAACTGGGAGGAGCACAGGCAATAGCCGCCCTGGCATACGGAACAGAAACCGTAAAGAACGTCGATAAGATAGTCGGACCGGGAAATAAGTACGTACAATCTGCAAAAAAAGAAGTCATAGGCAATGTGGGCATCGATTTTATAGCCGGTCAGACTGAAATAATGATAATAGCAGATGAAACAGCAGAAGCAAAAATAATAGCCTCAGATTTGCTTTCGCAGGCAGAACACGACGTAGATGCCCTTCCTATTCTGGCAACAACATCAGAGAGACTTGCCAAATCGGTTTTGAAAGAAATCGACGAACAATCAAATGTTTTAAAAACTAAAGAAATAGCAAAACAATCAATAACAAAAAGAGGTATGATAATCTTACTGAATGATATAGGTGATGGTATCGAACTCGCGAACAGGCGAGGACCTGAGCATCTTGAAGTTCAGATTAAAGAGGCAGAAAAATACAAAGACAAACTTCACAATTACGGTTCTCTTTTTATAGGTAGATACTCAGCGGAAGCCCTTGGAGATTTTTCCAGTGGCTTAAATCATACTTTACCTACAAATACAACAAGCAGATATACCGGAGGATTGAGTGTTAAGGATTTCCTGAAAATTCAAACCACACTCGAGGTAACAGAGGACGGACTAAAAGAGATAGGACCATCAGCTGAAAAACTTGCTGAAATTGAAGGACTACACGCGCACGGCGAATCGATACGAATAAGATACAAGAACGGCTAAGCCGCTAAAATGGAAAAAGATAACAAAGAAGTCAGAAGCCAGAAGTCAGAATGCAAAATCCCCCCCAACTCAAAAATTAATTGAACCACAAAGACCACAAAGATTTATATTTTTATTTTCTGGATTTGGGAAGGGCTAATTTTTCATTTTTATTTGTCATTTTGATTTTTGCTTTTTTATATTTAAACTAAATATGGGGGGTAAAATGGAATGTATACAAGATAAAAATTTAGAAAACTGTAACTGCACTTACGAACCCTGTTCCAGAAAAGGAAGATGTTGTCTATGTATTCAATATCACTTAAGAATGAGAGAACTTCCGGCTTGTGTTTTTCCTGATGATATCGAAAGGACTTTTAACAGATCTTTTGAAAAATTCGCAGAACTGGTTCAAGAAGGAAAAATTTAGTAGGTAGAATGCAAAAAAAATTATATTTAATAATTTTACTAAGCATCATTCTGCAGGCAAACTGCGCGCATCAAGGTTTTTCAAAACAGACCCAAACGATTATCGAAAACGGAACATTAAGTTCCTCTGAACTTAAAGAACTTATCGATAATAGAAGCAAAGACTATGTACTTATAGATGTTCGAAGTGAGAGTGAATACAAAAGCGGATATATACCAACAGCAATAAATATACCTCATACAAATATAGAAGACCACACAGGGGAAATCCCAAAGGATAAACTAATAATTGTTTACTGCAAAGTCGGCGGACGAGCGGAAAACGCCAGGCAAAAATTGTTAGAATTGGGCTATGAGAATGTAATAAACTTTGGCGGTACTAATTCCTGGAAGTACGAATTGGAAAAAAGTAATTAGCCACGGATTAACACGGATATACACAGATTTAAAAGAAATTTCTCTATTTGTTTTAACAAAAAAAATACGGGATGGGAAGGGGATCAGTGATTATCTGTGAAGATAAGTGACTATAAAAATCTATTCAAATTTAAAATATATTCTTCCTTCCGATGGAGGAATACCCTTTGGCACTGCATACTCCAAACTAAATCTCTTAATACTTAAACCAAATCCGTAAGAATATTTCCAATCGTCTTGGAAAAAATTGGCATCAACAAAAGGATACGCGGTTATGAGACCAAAATTTTTTTTCAATTCAATACCGGCAACAGCTCCTTCTTTTACTGTAACGCCAGGATAACCTCTAAAAGATTTATAAAAAGTTAAATTATTATCATTAAATGAGAGCTTAAAATACTCGAGTTTTAGAACACATGCGAAAAAATATATATTAGCTGAGGTTTCCAGATCCCATCCTTTACCTTTACGAAATCGTTCTTTGTAAAAAATGTCAAACGGTTCTGAATTATATGAAAACCCGGCGTCCAAAAAAGGATAGATTTCGCTAATATTTTGACTCGAAATAATCTCAAAACCTAACCTCAGTAAAAACGAAGCATCTGAATAAAAATATTCCATACCAGAAGCAACAGACACTAAATTATAATTATCTTTAATATAGTTATGACTTAAGGATAAATTTAAATTTAAGGGTAAAGACAGTATATCAGGTTCCGTATATTCAAAAAATTCAGCCTGATACTCCTCTCTTTCCTTTTCCAATTCAATCTGAACCCTCCTGCCTCTACCGAAAAGATTCGAATTACTAAACGAAATTAATCCGCTGAAACCTCCGTTATTAGAATACGAAATTGCCCCTTTAAAATTACCGCCTATTTGTTCCCTCAGATAAATAATTACATTAACTAAATCTTTATCAGGTACTGGCTTTACCATAAAAGAATCAATATCAATATAATTTAATCTCTCCAATTTTGAAATATTTTCCCTTATCTCTTTCTCACTAAAAATATCATTTCTTTTGATTGAAATTTTTCTTTGTAGGAATTCCGGATTTGTATAAGAAAGCCCATCTAAAGAAATATTATTCAGTCTTTGCAAATGCCCGGGTTCAATTATAAATTTCCAACTAATGTAGGAAGAATCCAGGGAAAACTGCACGGGTTTAACCTGAACAAAAGGAAAGCCTTTATCTAAATAAAAATCTATGATTTTTTCGATGTCATTCTTTAACAATTCTTCGCTAAATTTCTTTCCCCTTTTCGGTAATAAATTTCTTATTGCTTTCTCGGAAAAAACAAGATTTCCTTCAAGTGTAATTTCGCCAATGTTTAAATTGTTATTATCGAAAAAAGAAAACCCGGAGGCTTCTCCGGGCAGTAAAAAAACAAAAACAACTAAAACCATCACAACTATTGCGAATTATAAAAAACTGTATCAACAAAAGAAAATTTAAAATACAAGTTTTTAAAATTAAATATGGTTAAGGAATCTACATAATCGAAACTCAGAACCCTATAGCCATTCCATTCGTCAATATATATTTTTATATTATCCTCTTTTAAAGGTATATTTTGTTCCTCTGCTTTCTCCAGCAATCTATCGGGAACCTCTTCGTAAGGACAATTAGAGGTGGGACTAAAAAGCTTTTGCGCTTCACTTTCTATACTAGAATAATCTAAACGGATTACAATCCAATTTATGCCAAAATAAAAAGAGTAACCTATAACAAACAGAATCAAAAGCCATAGAATAAATTTACCCATGGATTTCCTCTTTTTTTTAAAATTATGAAGCCAAAAAATTCACCATCTTACTTTTTTAACTTCTTCGATATTTTTTCTCGCGTTCCGTATACCCCTATCTGCATAATCTATCCATTTAGAGCCATTTGTGATAGCCTTGGTCTTATTCCATATTCTGATTGCTTCTTCAAATTTCTCGATAGCCGGGTTCCATTTTTTCTCCTGCATATAACTCAATCCCAAACGATAATAATACTCGCCATAAAGCGCAAAGAGGATACCGTCGTTCGGATCAATAGAAAACCCTTTATTTATATAAGCTTTAACGCCAGAGAGATTTTTTCTCACAAGCTCAAGATTAATTAACTGATAATAAACAGTTAAATTGCTTGGTTCTATTTTTAAAGCTTCTTCATAGTAACTTTTAGCTTTCTGATATTGTCCCATCTTAACATAAGCATTTCCTATCTGTATCCTGCTGGAAACATGCTTGGGTATTATTTTGATTATAGATTTATATTCCTCTATAGCATTACCGTATTCCCCAAGCTCAATGTAAGCTTCGCCAAGTTTTTTTATTGTTTCAATATCATCGCCAAAAACTTCTTTAGCCTTCTTCAAATATTTAACTGCCTCGTTATAACGCCTACGTTCAAAGTAGACATTTCCCAATCTAAAAGCAACTCCGCTATCCTCAGGATCAAGCTGATAAGCCTTTTTGTAATTCACCAAAGCTTCATCATATCTGCCCTCGGATTCAAGATAACTTGCATATAAATCGTAACTATTTGCATCTTTGGGGTTCTCATTTATTACCTTTTGGAAAAGCTGTTCCGCTTTCTCCGGTTGTCCTATCTTCGCATATAATGAAGCGATAGCCTTTGCCATTTTTCTATTGTTTTCCGGATCGGCAAAACACGTCAAGCCTTTTTTGCAAATTTCAAACGCTTTATTTGTATCTCCAACGATTAAGTATACCTGCCTCAGCATAAGATAGGCATCTACATAGGAAGAATCCGCATTGATAGACTTCTTTAGAAGAGAAATTGCCTCTGGATAGTTTTCCTGTTTCATATATTCAAAAGCAAAACTATAATATCTCTCTGCCTCAGTAACTTCCCTTGTCTGAATAGATCCTGTCTTTTCTTTCTTATCCGAAGCAGTTGCACAACTTGCCAAAACAAGTGAAACGAAAAGAAAAAAGATTCTTGTAATTTTCACGCTTTAATCCTCCTTTGCTCTGAATTTCGGTCTTGTCGCAAGAATCGTATTTTCAGCATCCTTTGCTTTTACCCACATAAAATAAGTTGAAAGTTCATCATCAGTTTCGTAAAAAGGACCTCCCTCTTCACTAAAAGATTCTTCTACAAGATCCTGATAATTATTAACAAAAACAATTTTCATAACCAACTCTGTCCTTTCCTGATCCTGAGCTTCCGATATCAATTTAAAACCATTATCCATAAGCTCTAAATAGGGATCACTCGCTAAATCCTTCCTTATTTCTTTCATTGCCTCTTCTTCTTTAAATACTTCATAGAGATTACCCTTCGGGAGAGTATCATTTTCATCCTCGTAAAGCTTAGCCATAGAAACAAGATTATCAAGAGCAGAATAACCATTAAGCACTTTATTCGCATTCAAAACTCTTCCGCTCTCAGAATAAAAAGATTCAAAAATTTCTGCAGCTACTGGAATTTTCTTTTTAACCTCAACCAATATTTTGACAAAATCAATTTTTTCGCCTCCGTTTATATAAGAAACCATTATATCGTCAAACTCTTTTATCTGACGTATTAAAGTTGAATCTTTTTTCTCATCAAGAACAGTTGTAATCTTAGTAACCTCATCATGTATTTCACTAGGATACAGAGAAAATGTATCCACTTTATTCAAAGAAGATGGGATGGGTTCACCTTGAACCTCTAAAAGAGGAATCTCTAACTTCCTTTCGATATGAACAAACAGAGATTCAACGGCCTCTTCGTCTATCGTATCGTCTTCCCTTAATTCATCCTTACTCAAAAGACTATTTTCAATTTCCGCCATCAACAAACTAAGTTCTTCCTTTTGCTGCGCCATAGAACTTATTGTTTTATTTTTTTCCTCTTCAACATCTATATTTGAAATAAAATCTGAAAGACCATTTAATTCAGGAACAATATTCCGATAATCATAAGCTCTTGCTTCCTTAATTTCGTATGAACCATAAGTTAATGCGGAATCAATAGGATAAAGATACTTAGTTACACCTGCCTTTAAAGAGCTATCCGCATAAAATAAATTTTTCTTTATTTCTTTGACTATACCTTCACATTGAGTAATCTTGGTCTTCGATTTCATAACAAACATTTTCCTTCGCGTTATCCATTCCGGATCCGGATGGATTTCTTTTCTGAAATAAGGTTCCAAAACTCTTTCCCATTCTTCCTCTGAAGGATATTGTCCGTTCTTTATTGAATACTTAGCCAGCGCGTTTCTTATTTCCTTAAGCGCCTTCTCTGCTTTTAAACGGTGCGCTCTCCCTGCGAAATTCTCTTCTCCACCGCATGAAACAAAAATCAAATTAAACATTAATATTAATAAAGTAATAATATCTAATATTAGTTTTATAGTTAACCAACAAATTAT